>JALZBM010000294.1 GCA_030947385.1 Vulcanimicrobiota bacterium | reverse complement strand
CATTTCGGCTCTTTTTCGAGCTTCGCGTGTGTGTAACCGCGCAGCGCGCGTAAGATTCCACCGGTAACGGAGGCCACGCTCGTCGACGCGAGAGCGCCGGGCGGTTCATCCATGAAGGGCATGAATTTATCGGGGAATCCGGGCATGGTGCAGCCGATACAGATGCCGCCGACATTTGGGCAACCGCCGACGCCGTTGATCCAGCCGCGTTTGGGGACGTTGCATTTGACGACCGGCCCCCAGCAGCCTAACTTCACCAAGCATTTTGGCGAACCGTACTCTTTTGCGAAGTCGCCTTCTTCGTAGTAGCCGGCGCGGTCGCAACCCTCGTGAACCGTGGCGCCGAAGAGCCACTTCGGGCGCAGCGATTCATCGAGCGGAATCATCGGCGCTTGGCCGGCGGCCTGCCACAGCAAGTATAAAATCGTCTCGGAGAGATTGTCGGGCTGGATGGGGCAACCGGGAACGCAGACGATTGGAATGCCGGCCTTCGATTTCCAATCCCATCCTAAGTAATCCGGGACGCCCATGGCGCCCGTCGGGTTGCCGGCCATCGCATGAATTCCGCCGTACGTTGCGCATGTGCCGACCGCAAGAATGATGGTTGCGTGCGGCGCCAACCGGTCGATCCACTCGCTTGTGGTCATCGGCTGGTCGGTGTCGGGATTGTTGCCAAAACCGGACCAGTAGCCTTCTTTTTTAATCGACTCGTTGGGAATCGATCCTTCGATCACAAGAACAAACGGTTCGAGTTCACCCTTGGCTGCATCGAAATAGGCTTTGAGATATTCCGCGCCGCCTAAACTAAAATCAATCAGGGGCCACCAGATGCGCACTTTCGGCATTCCGGGAAGCGCGGAGAGCGCGATCTCTTCGATGCTGGGTTGGGTGGCTGCCGTTAGGGCGACGGAATCTCCGTCGCAGCTCAAGCCTGCGTTGATCCAGAGAATGTTGACGGTGACTTCGCTTGGGGCGGCGACGGCCATGGGCCCTACCTCCTGCGGAGCATATCTCCGCTGCGCAATTCGTCCGTTTGATAAGAATATTTGTCAAAATCCTGACAATAGATTAGCATGGTAGCACTCTAAGAAACGAAGCGCAATGGAGCCCTACTTGCACGAAGTTTCCATCGCAATGAGCCTTGTCGAAGAGCTCACCGAGCGAGCGAATTCCGAAGGCGCTGATAGAATTATCACCGTGCGTGTTCGGATCGGCGCGATGGCGGGCGTCGTGGTCGAAGCCCTTCAATTTGCGTGGGATATCGCAACCGAAGGCACGCCGGCAGAGGGCGCTCGTCTGCTTATCGAGGAAGTCCCACTCGTTGTTTTCTGCCCGCAGTGCGACGCCGCGAAAACGATTTCCGGACATCCCATTCTCGTATGCCCCGACTGTGGAACGCTCACGCCGACGATCGTGCGCGGCCGCGAACTACAACTTATCGCAATGGAGGTTCCCGATGCCGCTCCGGCTCGTTGATGTTCAGCAATCGATCCTGCGAAAAAACGTAACGCTGGCGCAAGACTGGCGCGAGCGTTTCTTGCAGAACGGGACGTACGTTATCAATTTGCTTTCGAGTCCGGGATCGGGCAAAACGACGCTGCTCGAAGAGACGTTGCGTCGCCTTCAACCGCGCTTCCGCGTCGCGGCCCTGGTCGGCGATCAGGCCACCGACAACGATTCGGTCCGCCTAGCCCGCAGCGGCGCGCCGGTACGCCAGATTTCAACCGGCGCCGAGTGTCGCCTCGACGCGCAAATGATCGGCGTGGCGATGGAAGGGTGGGACCCCGCAGATTTTGATTTACTCGCGATTGAAAACGTCGGAAATCTCATTTGCCCCGCGGAGTACGACCTCGGCGAAGACTTGCGCGTCGCGCTCTTCTCCGTAACCGAAGGCGAGGACAAGCCTTTAAAATATCCACTCGCGTTCAATACCGCGCACGTGGCGTTGATTACGAAAACCGACCTTGCGCAGGCGGTCGGTTTCGATCGTGCAACGGCCATCGAAAACATCGGTAAAGTGCACCCGGGAATTCCGGTCCTGGAACTTTCGAGCAAGACGGGAGCGGGGTTCGACATGTGGATGACGTTCCTCGAAGAACGCATCCGAGCAAAACAGCAAACGCTCGCACCGGCGTAAGCGACCCGCCAGCATGATGCGCCGGATTTATGGGTACGTGTTCGTGACGAACCATGCGTTCGGAAAGCGAGACTCGACATGGATAAAGACGTTAAAGACACCGCAAAAACCGAGGGCGGCGAAACCGATTTTCGCAAAATAGAAGATCGCGCCGAAAAGGGCAACGAAGCCGGGCGCGTCGACACCGGGCCCAAGGGCGAGAGTGAGCGGCCGTCGGGAAAGTCGACCGGCCGCGACTCGACGGGAATCAATCCGGAGGATCCGATCGATCCGGAAAGTCCCAATTTGATCGGGCCTTAACGCCCTCAAGCGGGCGATTCTCTAGATCTTCCCAAATACACGTCGCCGCTGAAAAACTCAGGTCCGGCGAGCGGCGCCGCGCGTTTTTTGCATGCTTGAGGTTTGCGATCTGTAGAACTTTGAAGTGAGTCGGAAGCGCGCGTTTTCGCTAATGATGGTGGCGGCAATCCTTTGGGG
>JALZBM010000113.1 GCA_030947385.1 Vulcanimicrobiota bacterium | reverse complement strand
ACGACGAAGAACGGGGTGCGGTTGACTCGTTTTTGGAAGCGCGCGAGGCGCAATACGTGCGCGTCAACGATCTCGACCTCGATTTGGAATTCGCAGCCGGCGAACGCATTCACACCGAGTCTTCCTATAAGTTCTCACCCGAAGACCTCAAGACCGCGGGTGCGGCCGCGGGCTTTGATTTGACGCGCAGCTGGTACGACTCCGGCCGCCGCTTCAGCCTCAACTTGTTCGTGCGCAACTAAGCAGGCTCCGGAAAAGGCGCCGCCCGCCACGATGGCATAAGAACGCTTCATGAACGCTCGTTTGATTTTCGCGGCTATTATTGGCATGGCGCTGTTGCCGCTTTGCGCGCAGGCCGCTACAAGAACGGTTCGCACTGCGAACCGGCCTGTTAGAGCCGAAGACCTCTTTAAGATCAGTTATGTGGGCCAGCCGCAGATTTCGCCCGACGGCAAGTACGTGGCGTACGTCGTGAGCAAAATGAACGGGTCCAAGGACCGCTACGACACGAATTTGTGGCTCACCGACGTTGCGACGGCGCGTTCGCGCCGGCTAACCGCAACGGGCCGCGACAGCGGCCCGACTTGGTCGCCGGACGGCAGCCGCATCGTGTTTGCGCGCTCGTTGCCGAAAGCTAAATCGCAGCTGTACGTCTACGATTTCAAACGCGGCCGGGTCGCCCGGCTAACGAAAATAAAGACGGGCGCCGATAGCGCGACGTTCTCCAACAACGGCAGGCTCATTGCGTTTAGCTCGACCACAACGGACGAACAGCCGAATGCGCAAATCAATTTCGCTGCCGCCGGCTTTACGCCCAAAAAGGCGCAGCGCGAGAGCGATGTGCGCACGATCGATACGATGCACTTTCAAGCCAACGGCGCGGGTGAAGTGTACCGCTACCATCAGCATATTTGGCTCATGAACGCGGACGGATCCAATCCGCACGCGCTAACGAGCGGTCACGAATGGTCTGAAAATAGCGTCTCGTTCTCTCCCGACGACAAGACGATCGCGTTCAATTCGTTGCGCCGCGACGATCCTTACGGCGGACCGGCCGATATTTATACGATTCCGGTCGCCGGCGGACAGATGCAAAAAATGACCTCACCCGACGTCGCGAACAATTTACTCGCTTACGGACGCAAGAGTGGGCGGCTATGGTATTTGCGCGGCGGCGTGCAAGATCCCGATGAATTTCCGGCGCTCGTTTCAAGCGCTCCGGACGGTACCGCTGCGCGCGAAACCATCGGCGTTAACAAAATCGGTTGGGGCGATTCGCTTCTTGCCGACATGAAAGAGGGCGGCGGCTCGTGCTTTAGCGTGTTGCCGGATGACGCGCATGCGATTCTCAACGTCGACGGTCCGGGTTACGCGAAGCTGATCAAAATGAACACGGTGGACGGCAGCACGGTCGATATCACGGATTCGAATGGCGAAGCGTATGGGTGTTCGGTGAGCACCGACGGAAAAACGATTGCCTACGATTTCTCGGATTTCACGCACCCGCAAGAGATTTACGTGGTGTCCGCGGTGAATCCCAAGCCACGGGCGCTGACGGCGTTTAATGCCGCGTATCTACAAAACGTCGCGCTTTCCAAGCCACAGCAAATCTTAGTGAAAGATGCGCTGGGGTATGAGGTGCAAGCCTGGTTTATGCCTGCGGTCGGACCGAAAAGCGGCGGACGGCGTCCCACGATTTTAAATATCCACGGCGGTCCGTCGACGGAGTTTGGAAACACATTCTTTCACGAACTGCAATATTACGCGGGCTTGGGATACAATATGGTGTTTTCCGATCCGCGCGGCAGCACCGGTCACGGCTACGCATTTCAGGAAGCGCTCGTGCATCACTGGGGTGACGGGATGCTCGACGACACGAATCTGGTGATGGACGAAGTCATCAAACGGCCCGACGTGGACCCGTCGCGTCTGGGCGTAACGGGCGGCAGCTACGGCGGCTACGCAACCCTGTGGACGATTTCGCATACGGACCGCTACAAAGTTGCCGCCGCGGAACGCGTCGTCAGCAACTTGATGTCCGAGCAGCTCGTGGCCGACTTTGCCTCGACGAACGGGCTTGGCGGGCCGTACGATTGGGGCCAACCGTGGGATCCGAAAAATACCCTCATGGCGCAATCGCCCCTGACGTATGCGGATCGCGTTCACACGCCGGTTTTGATTTTGCATGGGACGGAAGACACGCGTACGCCCGTCGATCAAACGCTGCAAGAATTCTCAGCCCTCAAAATTCTGGGACGGACGACGCAATACGTGGAGTTCCCGGGCGAAAACCACGACCTCTCGCGAACCGGCAGCCCCATTCACCGCGTCGAACGGCTGCACGTCATCAGCAACTGGATGTCCCGTTATTTAAAACCTTAAGCGGCGCGGCGTTCGATAAAGCGAAACCCGGCGTCGAGGGCGATGGCAAGCACGATGACGGGAAGGCTGCCCGCTACTGTTTTGGCGGCATAATCGCTCGATAGGCCGGCGAAAATCAAGACCCCGAGGCCGCCCGCATTCACGTACGATGCGAGCGTCGCGATGGCGATCAACGCGATGGCCGCAATGCGAACGCCTCCGAGAATGACGGGAAACGCCTGCGGCAGTTCGACGCGCCGCAAGCGCTGGCCCGGCGTCATTCCAAGGCCGCTCGCCGCATCGGTTTGCGCAGGCGCGACCCCTTGGATTGCGGTTGCAATGTTTCGCACGAGAATAAACTGCGCGTAGATAACGAGCATGACGACCGCGGTCCAAAAACCCAAGCCCGCGTAGTGCACGAGCAGCGCTAAGATTGCAAGGCTCGGAATAGTGTAAAGCGTCCCTAGAACGGCGAGCAGCGGGGTGCCCACGCGCGTGTTGCGCGCGGCAAAAATACCGAGCGGCAGCGCGATCGCGCACGCGATGGCCAGGGCCACGGTAACGAGCACGATGTGTTGCGCGCTAAGCGCCATCACCTCGCGCGGGTGCGCCATCATATAAGACATCATGCCGTCTTGCGAATCGCGCTGCGGACCCGATCGAATTCGAGCGTTCCCACGGCCTGTCCGTCGCGCGTCACCGATAGCCGGTCCGCACCTCGCAAAAATAAGATCAGCGATTCGCGAAGCGTCGCTCCGCCGTCGATCTCGGGTGCGCCCGGCGGCGGAACTTCGTCTAGCATGGCGTCCGCGACGCGCATTAACTGCAGGCGCCGCACGATATCGTGCGTATCCAAAAGTTGCGCGACGAACGGCGTTTTGGGATCCGTGAGCAAGGCCAGCGGCGTATCGTATTGCACGACTTCTCCCGCTTGCATGACGACGATCCGGTCCGCCAACTGCAAGGCCTCGTCCACATCGTGCGTGACGAATAGGATCGTTGTTTCTAAGACGCTTGCGATGCGTTTCGTTTCCCGCTGGAGATTCGCGCGCACGATGGCATCGACGGCGCCGAACGGTTCGTCCATGAGCAACACGCGCGGCTGCGCGGCGATCGCGCGCGCGACGCCGACGCGCTGTTGTTCGCCGCCGGAAAGTTCGGCGGGGCGGCGATTTCTGTAGGTCGCCGGCTCCAAGTCGACAAGTGTTAGCAATTCGTCGATTCGCGTATCGGTCCGGGCTCGCTCCCAATGCAAAAGATCCGGTACGACTGCGATGTTTTGCGCGATAGTCATGTTGGCAAACAAACCGACTGCCTGGATCACATAGCCGATGGAACGGCGCAACTCCGTAGCATCGACGCTTTGATTGTCGGTGCCGTCGACGAAGACGTGGCCCGACTGCGGTTCGATTAGCCGATTGACGGTGCGCAGCAGCGTGCTCTTCCCGCAGCCCGAGGGTCCGAGCAAAACGACGAACTCGCCCGGCTCGATGTCGAACCGCACGTTACTTACCGCCGGCCGGGTTTGCTCCTCGTAACGAACCGTCACGCCTTCAAAGCGGACGGGCGCGCCGTTCTTTACGCGTACGGTCACTTCGTTAAGAAAGCCTTCGCAACGTCGGCGGGCTCTTTATGTTGGCCATCGACTTGTTCGTTCATCGACCGGATCGCGTCATCCGTAATGCGAGGCGCAAGTGCGTCGAGCGCGGCTTGCAGTTTGGGGAACTTCTTGAGTGCTTCGTCACGCACGACCGGTGCGACGTGGTAAGCGGGCCAAAAATTCCGGTCGTCTATGAAGACGATCAGGTTGTTGGCAGCGATCTGCGCGTCGGTCGTGAACGCTTGGGCGACATCGGCGCTGCCTTGCAGCAGCGCGCGATATTTCAAGCCGGCATCGTACGTCTTGACGTCTTTGAATTTAAAGCCGCCGTAGAATTTTTGGAGTCCCGGAAGTCCGTCGGCGCGATCCAGAAACTCCGGAACGGCGGCCAGGCGCAGTTGCGCGGCGAGGGCGCTCAATTGGGAGAGCGTGCGAATATTGTGTTTCTGAGCGATCGCTTTGGTGGTTGCGAGCCCTTGCGAATCGTTCATCGGTGACGGCCGCAGCCACGTTAATCGATACTCGCTTGCGTATTGCTTTTTGACGGCTGCGTACAGCGCGTTCGCATCGCGCATCGGTGCCTTATGCAGGATATCGATGAGCCCCGTTCCGGTGTACTCGGGATACAGATCGATGTCGCCGTGCTGCAGTGCCGCCATGGCGATCTGTGCGCTGCCTAAATTCAATTTGCGTTCCACTTTAATGCCCGCAGCCTCGAGCGTTTGCGCGTACAATTCCGCAACGATGAATTCTTCGGTGAAATTTTTCGAGCCGACTCGGACGGCATCGGCATTCGAACCCGAGCAGTGCGGTAACAAGAAGGCGGAGCCGATAAGTGCGGTAGCGCGGCGCCGGGTAATGATCATGAGCGTTCTCCAATGAAGCGTGCGGTGAATGCGAGAATGACTTCGACGCAGATGGCTAGGCCGGCGACGGCCACGGACCCGGTGACGAGTAATTGTTGGTCGTTCGCTTGCAGTCCGCGCAAGATGTACTCGCCCAAGCCGCCGCCACCGATGAATGCCGCTAACGTAGCGCTCGCAATAAGCTCCGTTGCCGCCGTGCGAATACCGGCAAAGATGACCGGAAGGGCGAGCGGCCATTCGACGCGCCGCAGACGTTGCCAAAACGTCATACCCATTCCGCTGGCGGCATCGACGGCGGATGCGGGTATCCCGCGAAATGCGAGATCGGTATTGATGATGATCGGCGGAATTGCGAGCAGGGTCAGCGCGACGACCGCCGTTTTAAAGCCGACGCCGAGGAACGGTTGCGCGAGAGCGAGCACGGCAAGGCTCGGGATGACGCGCCCGATGTTAAAGGTGGTCAGCAGTGCCGAACGGCCACGCGTTGTATGACCCGTGAGCAAGCCCAAAGGAAAGGCAATCGCGAGTGCAAGGAGCAGGGCGCTTGCCGCCATGGAGAGATGCGTGCTCACGTGGGCGAATAAATCGGGGATGGTGATCAATGCCGAGGTTTCGCCGGCGCCCGAACCGCTCGTCCGTCCATTAGACGACCCTTCGCTGTACTTCAGCCGGGAACTTTCGTGGGTCGAATTTAACGACCGGGTGCTCGATGAAGCGGCCGATCCTCGCATCCCCTTGCTCGAACGCCTCAAGTTTATCGCCATTTACGGCAACAACCTCGACGAGTTCTTCATGATTCGCGTGGCTGCGATCAAACAGCAAATCGAGGCCCAAGTGCACAAGCGTTCGGACGACGGCCGCCTGCCGCCCGAACACCTCGCGGCGATCTCGGAACGCTTGCGCATGCAACTCGGCCGCCAAATGCGCTTGCTGCGCGAAGAAATTTGGCCGGAGCTAGAGAAACACGGCATCAAAATTATCGAAATTGACGCGTTAAGCGCCGACGAGCAGACGCGTCTGGAACGCGTGTTCGACGACCGCGTTTTTCCGGTTTTAACGCCGCTGGCCGTCGATAGCGGTCATCCGTTTCCGTATATCTCCAACCTCTCGCTTTCGCTCGCGGTCGAACTTGAAGAAGTAACCGGCGACGGTGTGAAGTTTCACTTCGCACGCGTGAAGATTCCGCAGACGCTCCCGCGCTTTATTCCCGTCGAAGGCGTTCCTGCCGGCGAGAACTGGTACGTACTGCTCGAAGACCTGATCGCGCACCATCTGGACGCGCTCTTTCCCGGCATGGAAATCCGCGATTCGTACTGCTTCCGCGTGACGCGCGACGCGGACTTGGACTTGCAAGAAGACGAGGCCGACGACTTGCTCGCCGCGATCGAATCCGAACTGCAGCGCCGCCGGTTCGGCGAACCCGTCCGGCTCGAAATCGAGCGCGGCATGCCCGAATACATGCGCGACTGGTTGCTCGAATCGCTCGATCTTTCCAGCGTGGACTACTACGAAATCGAAGGCGTGCTCTCGATCAAGGACGTGATGGCGATTGCCAACCTTCCGGGATTCGCGCAGTTGAAAGATCCGCCGTTCACGCCCGCGATTCCCAAGCGTTTGGTCGGCGTTACCGATTTGTTCTCCGCCATTCGCGAAGGCGACGTGGTGCTACACCATCCGTACGAATCGTTCGATCCGGTCGTGCAATTCATTCAGCAGGCAGCCAAAGATCCGCAAGTTCTCGCGATCAAACAAACCCTTTATCGAACCTCGGGTAAAGATTCGCCGATCGTTGCCGCTCTGCTGGAAGCAGCGGAAAATGAAAAGCAGGTCGCCGTCCTCATCGAACTCAAGGCGCGCTTCGACGAAGAGAACAATATCGAGTGGGCCCGGCGTTTGGAGCGTGCGGGAGTCCACGTCGTATACGGTTTCCCGGAATTGAAAACGCACGGAAAAGTAACGCTGGTCGTGCGCGAAGAAGCGGACGGAATCCGCCGATACATGCATTTCGGTACGGGCAACTACAACGAAAAATCGGCCCGTCTCTATACGGATTTGAGTCTTTTTACCTGCCGGCCCGAGCTTGGCTCCGACGTGACGCAGCTCTTTAATGCGTTGACGGGCTTTTCGAGGATTACCGACTACGAAGAACTCTTGGTCGCGCCCGTCAATTTGCGGCGCGAACTCGTTTCTATGATCGACCGCGAAACCGAACACGCGCGCGCCGGACGCCCCGCCGGCATTCACGCCAAACTCAATGCGATTACGGATGCCGAATGCACGCGTGCGCTTTACCGCGCGTCGCAGGCTGCCGTACCGGTCGACCTTCTGGTTCGCGGCATGTGCGTGCTGCGTCCCGGCGTGCCGGGAATAAGCGAAACCATCCGCGTGCGCAGTATCGTCGGGCGGTTTTTAGAACACTCGCGGATTTTTGTCTTTGAAAACGGCGGCGATCGCGAAATTTATATCGGCAGCGCGGACTGGATGGGACGCAATTTGGACCGTCGCGTCGAAACGGTGGTGC
>JALZBM010000112.1 GCA_030947385.1 Vulcanimicrobiota bacterium | reverse complement strand
CGGGTCCGAGCATGGTCGTCGAAAGCATCCCCGCAATCTGTTTGAAATACTCCCATTTGAGCGCAAATCCGGCGCTGCTGGAAAACGCCGCCTTGACGCCGGGAAGAACGTGAAGCCGCATGATGCCGCTGGCCCAATGCCACTCGGCGATGCTCGATTCGAAGCGGTCGTACCCCCAGAGGACGGCAAGCGGAACGGCAAATAACAGCGCGAGCGGAGCGAGCGCGCGCAACGGTAGGCCGGAGCGGATGCGTCTTATCGCAACGAACGCGAGCGGAAGCAAGGCCACGGCTGCAACCGGTTTTGCAAGAAGTGCCAGCGTGAGCAATCCCGCCGATACGGCACAGCCGCGCCACGATAACGGCTTGTCCTCCGTCAAATAGCGCGTTACAAAATACAAGGCTGCCGTAAAGAAGAACACCATGGTCGTGTCCGGCGTGAACGTGCGTCCGTAATAGAAACTGCCCGGCATGATCGCAAACAGTAGCGCCGCGAGCAAACCCGCTATCCAATCGGCGAAGAGCCAGCGAGCGAAGTACGCGATGAGCGTGACCGTTCCGAGGCTGAAGACGATCGAGATCAGGCGCCCGAAGATTTCATGAACGCCGAAGATTTTGTAGAGTGTGGCGGCGACGAACGGGACGATCTGCAGTTCGAGCTCGACGTAGTTGGGCGGCGGACCGTTGTAGTCGGTCTGCGCAAAGAACGGGTTGTATTGGAGCGTTGCAAAGTTGCGCGCAATGGCGGACTCATCGCCCTGGCGCCAGCCCGGATGATCGATAATCGGGTTGTGGATGCCTTTGAGGCGCAGCATCAGTGCGAGCAGCAAAATCACGCCGAGCGCGATGCTCCAGAGCGAAATGCGCCGCCCGCCGATGCTTAGGCTACGTTGCGAAACGTCCAATATTTGTTCAAAAAGAAATTAATGAAAATACCCGCGACGGTTCCGATGAACCAGGTCTTATGTCCGTGACCAAAATAGGGTGCGACGAGCATCGAAACGAGCAACCCGGCAACCAGCGCAATCGCGGAAACCGTTAAGAATTTCGCGCCCTCTGCGCCCGCGTGGCCCGTCGAACGGAACGTCCAGGCGCGGTTGAGAAAATAATTCGAGATGCCGCCGGCAAAAAACGCCAGCGAATAGATGATGTCGTAAGGAACGGCTTCGCTGTGGTTGGGCACGACGCGCTGCAGCAACGTAAATATGACGAGATTGACGACAAACCCGGACGCGCCGACGATACCGAACTTGACGAATTGCCGCACGCCCCGTCGTTGGGTGATCTGGTTCAAAGACGTCAAGCTACCCAATACCAATCTGCAAAGAGCACGGTGAAAAGTCCCAGGAGTGGGAGTGAGAGAGCAACGATAATGTTGTTTACAGCGGGCTTGCGGCCCCACAACGCAAGAACGGTAAACATCGGAAACAGCACGAGCGCGAAACGCGGCATGCTCATAAGGCTCGACGTGCTCATCGGCACTAAAATCGAAAGGGCCATATACACAGACGTTGAGGGCCGCAAACGGCGCCAGCCGCCGACGAGTACGCCGATCATCAAAACCGTAAAGGCGATTTCGAGAAATTGATTCGCCACCGTTTGCGGCGCTTTCGCGTGAGCGATCACGGCAAGGGAATGGGCGAACGCCGCCCAGGGCGGTGCGAGATGACGGTTCCAGTGAATCTGTACGTGCGAGAAGTACAGTGGATCGCCGTTGAGCACCCATAAGTACGCCATGTAGAGCGCGAGACCGAGGGGAATGAGGCAAATGCCGATTGCCGGCAATAAGAACGGACGCTTCTCGTCGCTCGGCGCCAAGCCGTGCGACCCGCGCAGCGCACCGAACCATTCGATGGCAAAAGGTATGACGAGCAGCACGCCCTCGACCCGCGCCAGTGAAGCAAACAGGCCGATCATTCCGGCGACCAGCCACTTATGCTCGCGAATATAGTAGAACGATGCGACCGTTAGCGCAAAGAACAGTGATTCCGTATACACGGCTGAAAAGAAAATCGCCGTCGGAAAAATCGAAATGTAAAAGACTGCCCGCCGCGCGACCGTGCGGTCGAACTCGTGCTCGACCCACTTGTATAGATAAAGTAGTCCGAAAAAGAATGCCGCGTTTGAAATCAACAGGCCGGCGATGAGATGGTTGCCCGTGAATTTTCCGAGGACGGCGATCAGTGCCGGGAAGAGTGGAAAGAAGGCCATGTCCGTTCCGTGGTAACCAATGGAGGCGATGTCCAAATAGTGGACCGCATCCCAGTGACCCCAGACCGCAAGTAACAGATTTCTTGATTCCGTGACATGTGCGCCGACGCGCTGGTTGATGATGACGGCTGCCAGTTCGGCGATAACGACGATTGCAAACCGGGTGACCGCAAAGTCGATCAAGACGTCGCGCACCGTTTGGTTGAAACGCGCCGCCATGCCGAGCTTGAGCAAACCGAAGAGCGCCCCCGCAATGACCACCATGCGTCCGCTGTGCGTGATCGAAAGCGGCAGCACGAACGTGAGCCAGAGAACGAAAAAACACAGCCATGAAAGCGCGTCGTACTGTAACGAGCGGTCGTATTTAATGCCGGCGCGGCGCGCAAAATAGTGTGAGTATCCCTGCCATAACCACGTGGCAGCTACCGCACCCGCAACCATTCCAAATGGAAGCCCGAGGGTCGAAAGAACCTCGTTGTGGCGCGGAACGACCAGATAGTACCAGGCGAAAAAGCCCAGCGTTAGGCCCGCAAAGGCAACGCCCGCGACCGCGATCCACCCCGCGGCAACCGCGTCGCTGGTAAAATTTCGGAATAAATCGCGACGGGAGGGTTGGATATGGGCCGACACAGTGGGTGCTGGTTAAAAGGAAATAGGTCGGCTTCCTTGTAGGCAAGGGGCATGCCATCGATGATTTCGCGTACCGCAACCAGTCCGATCAATACGCTCGACTTTGTGAAGGTTACGGAAATGGCGGCGCTTGCGGCGTCCCGTTGGATGGGCCGCGGCGAGCGCGATACCGCCGACGGTGCGGCGGTCGAAGCGATGCGCGAGTGCCTCAACGATATGGAAATTGCGGGACGCATCGTCATCGGCGAAGGCGAGCGCGACGAAGCGCCGATGCTCTACATCGGCGAAGAAGTGGGCTTGGGCGGTTTTGAAGTGGATATCGCCGTCGATCCGGTCGAAGGCACGAACCTCGTTGCGAACGGCCTTCCGAATTCGATCGCGGTCATGGCGCTCTCGGAACGGGGCGGATTGCTCCATGCGCCGGACTCTTATATGAAGAAACTCGCCGTCGGTCCGAAAGCCGCGCCGTACGTGCACATCGACGCCCCGGTGCGCGACAATCTCGAAGCTGTGGCTAACGCGCTCGAACGCCCGATCAACGACGTGACGGTTGTGATTTTGGACCGCCCGCGCCACGCGGAACTGATCGACAGCGTGCGCTCTGCGGGGGCGCGCATCAAACTCATCTCCGACGGAGACGTGGACGCCGCCATCGCGACCGCCGTTCCGGGAACGGGCATTCACGTCGCGATGGGCACCGGCGGCGCACCCGAAGGCGTTTTGGCGGCGGCAGCCCTCAGTTGTCTGGGCGGCAATTTCATGGGCCGCCTGGAACCGCGCAATCCCGAAGAAGCCGAACGGGCAAAGAAGATGGGCTTCGGCGATCTGGATCGCGTTCTTACGCTAAAAGACCTCATCATGGGCGAGCACGTTGTTTTTTGCGCGACGGGAATCACCGACGGCGATTTAACGCGCGGCGTGCGGTTTTTCGGCAATAACGCGCGGACGCATTCGATCGTCATGCACAGTGACGGCACGGTGCGTTTTATCGAGAGCGTCCACCGCATGGGCGCGAAACCTTTTAAAGCCACTTCGAATCACAAGTAGGGCGATGCCCAATAAAAAACACGACCTCATCGTTATCGGCGCCGGTTCCGGCGGTTACGCCGCCGCACGCACCGCGCGCGAAAAGGGCGCAGACGTCGCGCTCGTCGACCAGGGGCCGCTTGGCGGATTGTGCATCTTACGGGGCTGCATGCCCTCGAAAACGTTCCTTGCATCCAGCGACGCGGCGCACGATATCCGCGAGGCCGGCGCGCTCGGTATCAAGACCGGTCCGCTGGAAATCGACTTCCCCTTTATCGCAAACCGCAAGCGCGAACTGATCGCCGGGTTTGCCGACTACCGCATCGAGGGCATCCAACAGTTTCCGCTCTATTACGGCCGCGCTAAATTTCTTTCGCGTACTCAAATTCAAGTCGGCGAACATCAAGTGCTCGACGCGGACCGGTTTATTATCGCAACCGGTAGCGTCGTTGCGCCAAACGCAATTCCCGGCTTGGACGATGCGGGGTACATCGATAGCGACGATGCGCTCGATTTAAAAGAACTCCCGAAGTCGTTGATCGTTCTTGGCGGCGGTTACGTCGGCGCCGAGCTGGGGCAATTCTTCGGACGCATGGGTGTGAAAACGACCATCGTGCTGCGCAGTCCGCACTTGCTCTCCGGAACCGACCACGATATCGGCGAGGCCCTCACCGAGTATTATCGCGAGGAAGGGATTGAAGTCCACACGGATACGCTTATCTCGCGCGTTTCAACTCGGGGCGGTAAGAAGGTCGTGCACGCCATACGCAAGGGCCTTGAAGTTGAGGTTGAGGCCGATGAGATCATGTATTGCCTGGGCCGCGTTCCCGATATCGAGGGGCTGGATTTAGAGAAGGCGGGTGTGCGCGCGCACGCCGTCACCGGTATTGAAGTCGGGCTGGATTTACGTACGAGCAATCCGCACATTTTTGCCGTCGGCGATGTTTCCGGCCGTTTTTTGCTGGTGCACGTTGCAATCTATCAGGGTGAAATTGCCGCGCGCAACGCAATCGACAACGCTGCGGAACCCGCCGACTACCGGATCGTCAAAGCCCACACCATCTTCAGCGATCCGCAGGTTGCAATCGTCGGTGACTCCGAGCGCGATCTGCAATCTATGGGTATTACGTACATCAAGGGGCGCTACGATTTTGCCGAGCACGGCAAAGCGATGGCGATCAACAAAACCAAGGGTTTCGTAAAAATGATGGCGACGCCCGATACCGGAAAGATTTTAGGTGCCGCGATCTTAGGCGTGCACGGTTCCGATCTGATTCACGAGATTATCGTGGCTATGTCGTACAACGCAACCGTTTTCGAGTTCATGAAAATTCCACACCTGCATCCGACGCTCGCCGAAATCTGGACGTATCCGGCCGAAGAAATCGCCGGAAAACTGGGAGCGGTCGTTCCGGATGAAGAGGTGGCGAGTGTTGCCCGAACAGCCGGCTAGCCGCTTTAGCGTCGCCATCGTTCAGACGAAGCCGCATAAAGGCGACGTCGACCACAATTTAACCGAACTGCGCGAATCCTTCGCGCAACTCATAGGCCAGAGTGCGCCGGACCTCATCGTCCTACCGGAAGCGGCAATGACGGGATATTTTCTCGAAGGTGCCGTTTACGACTTGTCGATGACCGCCGAGGCGTTCGCCGCACGACTTGCGGACGCGTGGGGGGCAGCGGGCGGTTCGACCGCGGTCGATATCGTGTGCGGTTTCTACGAAAACTTCGGGGGCACATACTACAACAGTTCGGTGTACGTTGCCGTTTCCGAGGGCGGGCACAAAATCGTTCACGTGCACCGGAAAATGTTTCTGCCGACTTACGGCGTGTTCGACGAAGAACGCTTTCTCTCGCGCGGCCGCAAGTTGTCCGTTTTTGAGACGCGATTCGGACGCGTGGCGATGCTCATCTGCGAGGATGTCTGGCACAGCATCATGCCGACGATCGCCGCAGTGAAGGGGGCGCGATTCTTCATCGTTCCGAGCGCCGCACCGGGGCGCGGTATTGAAGGCGATGGCGAGCTTGAGAGTCTGGGCGTGTGGCGTTCGCTTCTGACGAGTTCCGCCGCCGAACACGGCGTGTACCTTGTCTACGCGGGGCTAACGGGATTCGAAGGCGGCAAAGGTTTTGCGGGATCATCGCAAGTCATCGATCCACGCGGTCGCGTCGTCGTTCAAGCACCGGCCATCGGCGCATGTATCGTGCGCGCAACGCTGGATATGCGTGAGGTTGACTTAGCGCGCGCAACCTTACCACTACTCGGGGATCTCGGCGCGGTGCTGCCGGATTTACTTTTAGATGAAGAGCTACCACTTGCGCGGGGTGCCGTCGATGCTGCCGGTCGTTGAAGCGGCGGTCCTCGACGTCGCGCCACCATCGATTGACGCGGGGGTGGCGGCCGAATGGCTCGTCGCGTTTTTGCGCGATGAGTTGATCGACCGGCGCGGCATTACATGCGCCGTCGTGGGGTTAAGCGGCGGAGTGGATTCGGCGGTTACGGCATACCTGTGCGCGCGTGCGCTCGGCCCCGGAAACGTGCATGCAGTTCGCATGCCGTACAAATCCTCAAGTCAAGCCAGCCTGCACGACGCGCGTTTGGTTGTCGAAGCGCTCGGCATCCACGAGCGCACGATCGAGATTACCGCTGCTGTTGACGGCTATTTGCAGCTCGAACCCGATGCCGATGCGCGGCGGCGCGGAAACGTCATGGCGCGCACACGAATGGTGGTGCTGTTCGACCAGAGCGCCAAATTGAACGCGCTGCCGATCGGTACGGGAAACAAGACGGAACGGCTTCTGGGTTATTTCACTTGGCACGCCGACGATACGCCGCCGCTCAACCCGCTCGGGGATCTCTATAAAACGCAAGTCTGGGATCTCGCGCGCTACCTTCGTGTGCCGGCAACACTGATCGAAAAGGCACCCAGCGCGGATTTGGAAGCCGGCCAAACGGACGAAGGCGATCTTGGGATCACGTATGCGCGCGCCGATGCGATCCTCGCACGAATGTTACTGGGCTATAATAACGCGCAGTTAGTCGAACACGGTTTTGATGCGAAAGAAGTCATGCTGATTCGCAAACGCGTTGACGGCACGCACTGGAAGCGTCATCTGCCGACCACCGCCATGCTTTCCAACACGGCAATCAACGAATTCTACTTGCGGCCGGTGGACTTTTGAAAATCCTGTATCCGGTGAGTTTGAACTTACTGGACCGGCCCTGCGTCGTAATCGGAGACGATCGTGAGGCCGTGGAGAAAGAAGCCGCGCTTCGGGAAGCGGGCGCCGTGGTGCACCGGATTGCGGATGCATCAACCCTGCGCGACGAAGATGTGACCGATTCGTTTTTCGTAATAAGCACGCCGCAAGATGCGATTTTATCCGCCCGCTTGCGGACGCTTGCGGACCGGCACCGTTTTTTGCTGTGCTGCATCGATCAGCCGGCATTCGGATTCGTCGCGATGGCGGCGATCGTGAAGGCAGGTCCCGTTCGCATTGCAATT
>JALZBM010000293.1 GCA_030947385.1 Vulcanimicrobiota bacterium | reverse complement strand
GAACACCACCGTGCGCCGCGTCGGCACGCCTTCACCATCAAACGGCGAGGATCCAAGCGCACCCGGAATCCGCCCGTCGTCGACGATCGTTGCAAGCGAACTGCCGATGCGCTCGCCCATCCGGTCGGCCGCCCACGAATTTGCACTGGCGACGTTCGCTCCGCTGAGCGCAGTAAAGATGTCGCCGAGTACCGACGCCGCAACGTCCCGCTCGAAGATCACGGGAACGCGCATCGTGTTGGGTTTGCGCGCGCCGAAACAATCCACCGTCCGTTTTACCGCCTTGCGCGCGACGTCTTGCACCGATTCGAGTTCGAGCAGATGGCGGGCGGACGTGCCGTAGGCGCCGGTCCTCTTGGCCTCACCGTCGAGCGCTACGGGGCTCACGCTGCGGCTCGCGCGCGTCGTATCGTAACGTCCCGCAAAGCCGTGAGAATTCGCCAGAATTGCGGTCGTCACCGAGTCCGATATGTGGGCGCCGTTTGAATTTTGCACGCGCGAATCGGTTTGCCGAATGATCTGCTCGAGGCGCAGCGATTCGGACAGTTTGGCTTGCGGCTCCCACGCTTCGACGTCGCGCGAAAAAAGATTGAGATCCTGCGGCGGTTGCTCGGATTGCGGTTCGGGTAACCCGGCATGCGGATCTTCCGCTACGTAACGCGCTCCGTCGACCAGGCGCTTGAGCGCATCGTTGAGCTCCGCCGGTTCGAACTCGGAGGTAACGAGTGCCGCACGGCGTCCACCGACAAACACGCGCACTTGCATCGACTTGCCTTTGGATTGTTCGAGTTTGGTGATCGTCTGGTCACGCGCTTCGGCCGAGAAGCGGTTGCCGATCGTGATGCCGACCTCGCACTGCGTAGCCCCGGCCTTGAGCGCGTCGCCGACGACGCTGCGCGCGAGTTCGACGTAGCGGTCGTTATCCGACATTCGATCCACCCACGGTGACGTTTGAAATTTTTACCGTCGGCATTCCGACGCCGACGGGCACGTACTGGCCGCCTTTGCCGCAGGTGTAGTGACGGTTAGCCAAGCGGCCGTCGTTTCCGACCGCCATAACTTTCGTCATGACGTCGGGGCCATTTCCAACGATCGTCGCGTTGCGAACCGGTGCCGTGATGCGTCCGTCTTCGATAAGATACCCTTCGGCAACCATGAAAACAAAATCACCGCGGCTGATTTCCACTTGGCCGCCGGCAAACGACTTGGCGTACAAACCGCGTTTGGTCGACCGGATAATCTCTTCCACATCCGATTCGCCGTCGGGCATGTAGGTATTGCACATGCGCGGTTGCGGCAACATACGAAACGACTGGCGGCGCCCGTGACCGTTTGAGGCTACGCCCATCAGCGTTGCGTTCAGATGATCTTGCATGTAGCCGCGCAGGATGCCCTTCTCGACGAGCACGTTGTGCGATCCGGGCGTGCCTTCATCGTCGACCGAAAGGCTTCCGCGCTCATCTTGTAAGTTTCCGTCGTCGTAAATCGTGACGAGATCGCTTGCCACGCGCTCGCCGATGCGCCCGCTGTAAAGCGACACACCTTGCCGGTTGAAATCGCTTTCCAGCCCGTGCCCGACCGCTTCATGGAGCAGAACACCGCCGCCGCCGGCTCCCACCACCATGGTCATCTCGCCCGCCGGCGCGGCGATTGCTTCCAGATTGGTCATCGCAATGCGCGCGGCTTCTTGGGCAATCGATTCCGGCGTGCGCGTATCGTAATACGCGATCGATGTCCGTCCTCCGTCGCCCACATACCCTTGGCCGCGGTCTTCACCCAATTTCGAAACGGCCTGAACGCCGAGCGTCACGAGCGGACGGTGATCGTGTACGAAACGTCCGTCGCTCGCAGCAATCCAAACATCTTGCA
The DNA here is from genome assembly GCA_030947385.1 of Vulcanimicrobiota bacterium. Classification (GTDB taxonomy): domain Bacteria; phylum Vulcanimicrobiota; class Vulcanimicrobiia; order Vulcanimicrobiales; family Vulcanimicrobiaceae; genus JACRUB01. The sequence goes on along the minus strand of JALZBM010000293.1, from coordinate 762 downwards.
ATTCGTCGGTTACCGATGCGTTGACGGCGATAATGCGCGGATCGCACGCTCTGGCCGCCGTATCGGCGCGTTCCAGTAACGCAACGTACTTTGAAGAATGTGCGTGTGAATCGCGCCGCACATCGTACAGAGGCCTCACGGCACGTTCGACGATTGAAATCGAGCGGCTTCCAGCGTTGCGGTCGTGAGCGATCAGCGAGGCAACGCCGGCCGCACGCTCCAACGCTTCGCTCGAAAGGTCGTCTGAATACCCATAGCCCGCGGACTCTCCGACAATCACGCGAATTCCCACGCCCTGCGTGACTCCGAGCGCGCTTTCGTGAATCCGTCCGTCTTGCAACCGAAAGGATGTCGAGCGGCGCCGCTCGCAAAATACATCCGCATAGTCACCGCCGTTAGCGAGTGCCAGGGAAAGCAAGCGTTCGAAAAGTTGCCGTTCAAGCATCGGATGCGCTTTCTCGTGGATTCTTAAAATTCCGCCAGCCGGTCGACGGCGCGCGCAATCGCTTCGTCAACCCGATCCGCGTTCGCGGCGCTGTCGATGAGAAATGCGAAGACGATGCGCCCATGCCGGCGCGTGGTCACATAACCGGCAAGCGCTTCGACGGACGTGAGGTGACCGCTTTTTGCGCGGACGCGCCCGAGGGCTGTGGAGAAACGGTAATGCCGCAACGTTCCCTCGATGCCGCCTCTGGGCAAGGCAAGGTAGAGCTGATTGCCGCCCGGCGTTAGCTCCGCCCGTGCCAGCAGGATGGCTAGCGT
>JALZBM010000111.1:6970-7384 GCA_030947385.1 Vulcanimicrobiota bacterium | reverse complement strand
GAATGAAATTACTAGAAGAAGCCGATGTTGTGAGACCGCCGACTTGCGTTAACGCATCCGCGATCGTCTCGTCTGAACTGAGGTACGCCATTCCGGGTTGTTTGACTTCGCCGCGAACTGCGATAGCGATCGGTTTGTTCGGTAACGAAATCGTATCGCCGGGGTGTAGCGCCGGTCCGGCGCTTCCCGACGCCGTTAGGGCGAGGGCATCGACCGGACCGACGTTGTCGCCGTCGCGCAGAATGCGAACGTGATGCAGGTCCGCCGCACTCTGCTGAAAGTTCGGGTTCTTTAGGCTAAGCTGTTGAAGCGCACTAGCTAAGGTTTCTCCCGGATTGTAGGCGATCGTGCCGCCCGGTCCCCCGATGATGAAAACCGTTTGGCCTTCCTGTTCGAGCGTAACGTCCACCGCGG
>JALZBM010000111.1:0-6960 GCA_030947385.1 Vulcanimicrobiota bacterium | reverse complement strand
TGCGTCATGTACCTCGAGAGGTTCTTCTGCAACGCGAGCGCGAGTTGCTTGGGCTCGAGGCCGCGTGCCGAAACGGCGCCCGCGAGCGACATCGAGACGCGTCCGTTGGAATCCACAACCGCATGGGTTGAGAGTTCCGGATGGTTATACACTGCAATGGCAACTTTATCGCCCGAATGCAGTGCCGCGTTTGCGCCAGTAGCCGTAATGCCGACTAGGAGGGTTGCGACGGTCATCGCTAGTTTTGTGAACTTCATGCTTAGAGCCTACCTTTAATTACTGATTACTGACTACGGCTAATTACTGACTACGGCGTTGTGAAATTGGTCAGCTGCGACATTGAAAAGTCGAGATGTCCGCTGCCGTCATCCGGGAGCGGCGGCAACTGCGCAACCGAGAAATAGCTATTCACGAACGTCTTGGATGCGGAAATTAAGAGCATTTGATACGTCGTATGCGCATACAGATCAGAGATCTGAACGTGTGCATACGGTTTATCTGTAATGATATAACCTACAACCGCTAACGGGTTCGCCGGATTATTTCCCAGGTGCGTAATGAACGCAAGGAAGTATTCTTTGGTGCCGGCAGCCGGTGCCCAAGAGACTGTGTCAATGCCGTTACCGGTATTAAAAGCAATGCTTGGCTTTGTCTGCCGCGCCAACGGTTGATCGGGATGCGGAACCGTAAACGACGCGGTGTTGCCAGGATCTCCGGTCACAGCGAATGTATACGTCCCGGTCGTCGCAATTGCATTAGTCTTGCTTGCAAGGTAGGTTGAAAGGACGTCGCTTGCCGCAAGTGCCTTCCAAGGCTTTCCGCTATTCCAATTCGGATTGGTGATCGTAGCAGCGTACGGCGGCGGGTAAGTTACTCCATTGATCACATCGTTCGAGCATTCGCAGCTGCCGTTGGCGTCGCGATAGGTCGAGATCGCGGCGACAGTCTGAATCGTTCCAGCGGGATTAGCACCCGAGACATTGGTTGCGACCGTTGCGTTGCCACCGGCGATATTCGGCTTAAACGTGTTCGCTTTCGGCGGAACTTGGGCGAGCGTATGCAGGGACTGCGGCATGCGCACTGTGCTCAGGGTGATATTTTCGTCCGCATACAGTAGGGAGAAAAGATCGTTTGGTGATCCGTCCGGATTGTAGACGGAAAGGAAGTTCGCATCGGTGCGAAGGGTATCTGCCTGGGTGCCGCCGCCCCCAGGGGGAAGGCTGGAGTTGGAACCGCCGCCACCGCCGCCGCACGCAGCGAGCCCAAGGCAAACGCATAAACCTAATAAGAGTGATTTGTAATTCTGCATCGACATCTCCTGAAATTCGGTAGTTAGATTGTAGTTGAATGAGTTGAGAGGTTACGAGGTAACGTTGCACCAGTCTGTGGTCGTATAAATAACGGGAATAAAGTAATGCGGTCGGCAGACCCCTACCGGGCCAAAAGACCCACTCTGAACCGGTAGCCGATCGATAGGCGGATGCGTAGTAGTATTGCCGCCCAAACGGACCGCGGCGACCGTGTGATTGTCTGGCCGTCTCGAGAAACAGCGCGGACAATTCCGAGAACATCTGCAGCGTTGACGGATTCGCGCATGCCGCGGCTCGCATCGCCGGCGGCGATAAGGCGATTGCGATTGGCCGCAATGACGCGATGAGCAACCAGCCGTCCTTGATGCGGAAAAACCGCAATCTCTCCCAACTGCGGTTTTATTTGCGGGTCCACGCATAAAATGTCGCCATCGAAGATCGTGGGTACCATGCTTGCCCCAGTTAGGCGGAGCGTCCACGCCTTTGACGGCCGGACCATTGAGAGTATGGACTCTAAGTGTTCATACACCATTTCATGCCGATTGCTTTACCGATGCAGAGGTTAAGCTCTGAATCAACTCTGCCGTCTCCGCAGGCGGCCCAATTTTGAGGTCGTAGCAATCGAAATCACGCAAGCCGGTTTGAATGCGGTCCACGATATCAAGATTGCCCAGGCTCTTTAATCTCAAAGAATCCATCGTGCTCGAGAAAGCCAGGAAAATCGCTTCTGCTTTGGTTACCTTGCGAACTCTGGGGTGGGTCGCTTTTCCTGTGATAAAAAAGAACACGGCGCTATCCGCACTTTGGCTCCATTCGCGCGACAAAAATCCCACAGGATCAAATGCCGGCCAAGAAGCTTTGAGCGACGTCAGACCGAGCAGTCGACGCCCCCCTGCTCGAACGGAAAACAATCGGGGAAATGATTCGATCGTCCCGGTCGAAGTATTGATGATTGTAAACTCATCCGAGAGGGGTGCGTTCTGCACGTCTGCCGCCAGTAAGGACAGCGCCGTGGTGGTCTTTCCAGCCATTGACGTTCCGGCCAAAACCGCAGCGCGTCCCCGGACGGAAATTGCCGCGCCGTGGAAGACCACGAGTTCAGGTCGAGAGGAGAGCACCCGCTGATTAATCGCGAGCATGGCCCGGCCCTCAAGGGCTTGGATAGAATATTTGCCCGTGGGGTTGGGTTGATCGCGCTCGAACGGGTCGATGAGCTCGGCACCCATAATCACGCGCGGCATCCCGCTGCGCGTCATTATGAAAGCCTTGAGCGTATCGGGCCCCGGCGCTTCGTGATTAGCCATGCGGCTGTAACGTCGCATGATCAGATCGTGAAGCCGACGGTTATCCGTGCCTATTTCAATATCAACGCCCGCAATCGATAAGTGGGCGATGATCAGGAACCGGCTCGGAGTACGTGTTGCAATGGTGCTAACGGTCACGCCGGAATCCGTTGTACCAAGCCCTTTTCGACGAAGACATCGAGAATCTCTCGCACATCTTCTTCTACATCCGTGTTTCCGATATCATAACGGCCGCGCATAAAGTCGGCGAGTTCTGCCGTGCTCTTTTTGGAGCAGAACTCCAAGATATCCGCAGCGGTTTGATTGACGACGTGGATCTTTTCGTTCGTCTTATCATGGACGATCGTCTCATCTCCGACTTTTCGAAACTCAAGTTCTTGGCAACGGTCGTACATGATAATCTTCCTTTATGGTTGTGGGCGGCCGCAGACCGGATCGGGTTCTTCAAAACATTGGAAAACCGAACCCATGCCTGATGCGCTTGCGATGAGTGTTTTTACGTCGTAGGTGGTAGTGAGCTGCGGACGGCTGTACTTAATCATCAGCGGCCTCAGCAAATGTTCCCGACGGAACAAAAATTGCCGGCGACCGTGTCCAGCAGTGACGGCACATTGTAGCTAGCAATGACCGACGGTCGATGGTACTTTGTCATTGGGGACTCCCTTCGTGAGCTGCCTCTATTGTAGAGTGCGCAGCATTCAACCATGAAGGGCCGGAGGATTGAACCTATCTCCACACGATGGAGGGGTTATGTGTAGGACAAAGAGCCCACACGACGTGCGCGGTTCACCGCGCTCGTAAAAGCAAAGAGCGAGAGCGGCAATCCGATTACCGCAAATCCTGAGAGGACGAGCAGGTCCCCGGCCACGGCATGAAATCCGGCGCCCATCAGCATCGACGCGCGGACCGCTGCCAAGGCGTGAGTGATTGGAAACAGCGCCGCCGCAACCTGGAAAGGTCCCGGGAGAACCGCTACCGGGAAAAACACGCCTCCCAGAAAATTGGTCGCCGTCGTGATTACTCCGAGTGCTGAGTCGCCCTGACGGAACGCAATAACGGATGCGGCGGCTGCGATGCCGATTGGAGAAATTGCCAACACGGAGAGGAACAGGGCGACGAGCGCGGTGGGAACGTTGGCGTGGTGTAGATTAACGCCGAAGAGCAACGCGCCAATAAGCAACATAATGATCGCTTGAATCGCCGTATAAAGGAAAGACCAGCAGCTCGCACCGAGAACGATGGACGGAACGCCCGTCCGGGTGACTAGCATTGCTTCCAAGGTGCCTGAAATTTGATCGCGGCGAATTGCGCTCGAAAACGAGGTAAGCGAGACCTGCTGAAATCGAGCGAACACCAGTCCAATTAAGACGAACGCAAAATACCGCCCGTGGAAAGCATGCAATGCTCCCGAGTCTTGCTGCCCGAACGTCTTCCCGATAAAGAAAAACATGCCAGCAACTGCAAGCATTGAGACGATCTGAATCAGCCATGAGAACGGCTGCGCGGACTGAAAGGCGATATCCCGCCGGGCAAACGCGTAGATGAGCCTCATACCGAGCGATCTCGTATGTGATGCAAGAAACCCTCGAGGGCATTTGCCGGGCCACTCCCGCCCCCTTGCTCGAGCTCTACGGGGGCGCCGCAGGCAGAAATCGTGTGATTGCTGAGAATCGCGATGCGATCGCACAGAGACCACGCTTCGTCCAACTGGTTTGTCGCGAGCAATATCGTCTTACCTTCCTTCGCGACAAGTTCTTCGCGAATATAGTGCCGCAATTCAATTGCGTTAACCGGATCGAGGGCCTTCGTCGGTTCGTCGAGGATAAGAATTGGTGGATCGCACAGCAAAGCTCGCGCGAGATTGAGGCGCTGCCGCATTCCGGTGCTGTATTCTTGGACTCGATTTGCTAACCGGTCCGCTATTTTCGTCTTCTCTGATACGACGTCAATGCGGGCCTCGAGCGCCTTGCGGCGCAGACCTTGCATCGCCCCGAAAAACCGCAGATTTTCGCGACCCGACAGCCGCCCATAGAACGATCGTTCGTCGGCCGCGCAAACCCCGATGCTTGACCGAACGCTGGACGCCTGCCGCTGTACGTCAAAACCGTTTACGGTGACGCTCCCCCCATCCGGCGTGGTTAACGTTGAGATAATTTTTAGAATGGTTGTCTTACCCGCGCCGTTGGGACCCAGGAACCCAAAAATTTCACCTGTATTGATAAAAAACGTCACGTTCTCAAGCGCAGTCCGCGACGAGTCTTTTGAATTGAAAAGGCCTTTTAAACCAATGGACGCCGGGTACGTCTTTGCGACGTCCTGAGCATCAACGATACGCATGGATTGTATTCCTAAAGATGGGATTAATTACCGCGCAGCCGATACTATGAAAAAGATGATCAAAAAGCTTGCGGGTTCGCTTACGGCCGAGAACCGGTTCATATTGGCGGCAGCACGGGTTAATCCGGATGCCGGCGCGGTAGACGCCGCCGCGCGAAACGTACAGGACTGGAACGGTGTGTATGCCGTTAGCAAACGCCAGCATCTGGCGGGTCTGGTTGCGAGCGCTAGCACGGCGTCCGCTTTTGTTCCCCAAGCGATCAAAGACCGATTGACGGCCGAGTGGAATTCGGTGCGCGCGCGGAACGTCATCTACCTTTTTGAGGCCCGCGAGGCGCTGACCGCGCTGACTGCGGCCGGCCTGAATCCCATCGTGCTCAAGGGAGTGGCCCTTACCGAAACGATCTACAAAGACCCGGGATTGCGGCCCTTCGGCGACATGGATTTGCTCTTTCCCCTTCCCCAAATCGATGAAGCGCAGCGGATCGTAGAAAGCATCGGTTACCGGGCAAGCGCTACGCCGCACAACAGGCAGTGGTACTTCGAGCACTACTATCATCTGCCGCCGTTCGGCGTGAAGCGCGGCTCGCTGTCGATCGAACTGCATTGGGATCTCGGCCGGCGGCCGCATCCCTTTGACCTTGATTTTCCCGGGATTCGTGCACGAGCGGTAAAGTTCTCCGTCGAAGGCGTTGACGCACTGATGATGGGGCCGGAAGACATGCTCTGTCATCTCGCCCTCCACTCCGGATGGGGCAACGGTTTCGATGGGCATATTCGAAGCATCGTAGATATTGCTGAAGTCGCGCGGAGAGGGATCGACTGGGAACTTCTTACGCGACTTGTCATCGAACAAAAGCTTGGACCGATCGTCACCCCGGCACTCGAACTTGCGGCTTGGCTGTTTGAGGCACCCATTCCGGACGCCGTGTTTAACAAGCTTGAACCACATCGCGGAGGCAGACTCTGCAGATGGGTAGTCGGGATCGGCCAAGATAGAGTTCTCAAAGGCGGCACTGGGCACAGGACCGCAATGCGCCTGCTTTGGCTTGAGAACAACCATGACCGAGTAACGCTCCTTCGAGAAAATTTCGGATCTGTGGAGAATCCCCAAAACGACCGTCGCGAAGGAAAAAACTCCTTGGCTCGGCTCGTCATCGGAGTAAGACGCGCCCTGGTTCCGCTGCTAGGCTCGTTCTCCAAGCGGGACTAAACCAGCCCGCACCGGATTGCGTGGACGGCCGCTTGCGATCTGGCGGTGATATTGAGTTTTGAGAAGATGTGGCTGATGTGATTCTTGACGGTCTTATCGGATAAGTGCAGCTTTTCGCTGATCGCTTTATTCGAAAGGCCCTCGGCAATCAGGCACACTACTTCGTTTTCGCGTGGTGTCAGCTCGTAGAGGTGTCCCTTGCCGTTGCTGCCGTTGCGGCGTTGAAGCAACTCACCGGCGATCCTAGGATCGACGTACGAACCTCCCGCCGCCACAATCTTGAGGGCGCGAATCAGTTCGGACGGCGGCACATCCTTAATAATGTAGCCCATGGCTCCGGCTGCAACGCAACGCTGCAAAATTTCAGGGCGGAGCTGGGTGGACAGGACGCAGACGCGGGCATTGGGCACTGCCTCACGGCATTGGGCCATGGCATCGTCAATTTTGAACGAGTGGCCGTCGAGATCGATCAGTACCAAATCGGGAGCGGCTCGGGTGAGTTCGGCGGGGACGACGCTTTGCGAGTCGCCCACAACGTTGATATCGGCATCGCTCGAAAGCAGCTGGCAGAGGGCCTTACCAAAGAGTTCCTGCCCCTCGATAACCATGATGCGAACGGCGGTTTCAATGGTGGTAACCATAGTTAATATCGTCCTTTATTGTAAGACACAAGTGGCGGGCACCCGACCAGGGTCACATCGTGCCACATGGAGTAGGAGCTAGCTATCCCCTTTTTCCGGGGATTATCGGGTTTTTATAGGCCGTTGTAACCAAAGTTTTGGTAACGGTTTGAAGT
>JALZBM010000110.1 GCA_030947385.1 Vulcanimicrobiota bacterium | reverse complement strand
ACGCTAGCCATCGTTGCCTATTTGCAACCCGTAACCAAAAGCGAAATCGAAGCCATTCGCGGGGTATCGGCCGAGAGCGTCGTCACCACGCTTTTGGACCGGCGCCTCATCGGCGAAGCCGGCCGCAAGGACGTCGTGGGGCGTCCGATGCTCTACAAGACCACGCCGGATTTCCTTGAGTCCTTCGGTCTGCGTTCGCTCGAAGATTTACCGCAAATGGAACTGGAAGCCGGCCAACCGCTCGAACTCGATTTGTTGACGGCGGCGATGACCGCAAACGTTGCACAAACAGATGCGCGTGAAGAATCGACGGATGAGCGATAAGCCGCCGGGTGATATCGACGATGCAGAACTCGCGGCCGAAGCCGACGCCGCTCGAATCGGGTATTCATCCGAACTCTATGCGTTGCTGACCGAAAGCGGACTGCAAGGCAACCTCAAGATTCTCGATGTCGCTTGCGGTACGGGTGCTGCAGCCGAACCGCTCGCCGCTGCAGGCGCGCACATTACCGGAATCGACCCGTCGCAAGAGATGTTGAAAGTTGCGCGGGAAAGAATTCCCAAAGGCACATTTATCGAGGGCAAAGCCGAGGCACTGCCGTTTGAGGACGGCGCGTTCGACGGTGCGATTTGCGCTCAGGGCTTTCACCTGGTAGATCGCGAAAAATCGATGGAAGAATTGGTGCGCGTCGTAAAGCGAGGCGGCGTCCTTGCGATCTGGTGGAAACACCTTATGGCGGACGATCCGATTAAGGCCGTGCGCAGCGAAGTTGCCCGGAGCCTATCGTACGACGTACCGGATGCCGGACTGCAGGGCGGTTTTCTTGAGTTTTATCGCGCCCCGTTGCTCGATCACGCGCTTCGCGTGCTCCCGTGGCGGATGTCCGTGCCACTCGAACGGTTTACGGCCTCCGAGCGTTCGCGTTTGCGTTTGCAAGGCTCGGCCGGGCCGAAGCGGTCAGCCTATTTAGCTTCACTCGAGAGAAAATTGCGCGAGAAGTTTGGAGCGGAAGATCCGTTCGTGCCCCTGAGCTACATGCAGTTCCTCTACATCGGCAAGAAGAGCTAGCGTTGCGCCTCGGTATTCACGTGCGAACCCGCGGCGGGTACGCCGCCGCGATGGAGCACGCTAAGAATGCCGGCTGTACGGCAATTCAAATTTTCAGCACCAATCCGCGAACGTATCGCATCTCGGCGATCGACCACCCGGGCCTGCAGACATTTAAGGACCTGCGCGAAGAGGCCGGAATTTCACCGACCATCATTCACACGTCGTACCTGATCAATCTAGCGAGTGAAGATGAAAAGATTCTTACGGGTTCGCTGCGGTTACTGAAGAGCGACCTCGAAGTCGCGGCGGCGGGCGGGATCGACTATGTCAACACGCACTTGGGTTCGTATGGGAAAAGGCAGCGCTCCGAAGGTTTTTACGGTGCGTGCCGTATGCTCGAGCGAGCACTCGAGGACATCGCGCCGGACGTCCGCCTGGTGATGGAGAATTCCGCCGGCGCGGGGCAACTCTGCGGCGGAACGCTCGAAGAGTTGGGAGCGTTCATCAAAAGCGTCGACCATCCCCAACTGGGGGTTTGTCTGGATACGGCGCATGCGTGGGCTGCAGGTTATGAGATCAATTCGCAACGGGGCGTTGACGACTTTTTGTATCAGGCGGCCGAACACATCGGCCTAGACCGCATCCACATGTTTCATTTTAACGACACGCAAGTGCCGCTCGGTGCCAACAAGGACCGCCACTGGCATATCGGCGACGGGAACATCGGATTCGAAGGTTTCCGGGCCATCGCGGCCCGGCCGGAGTTGCACGGCAAAACCGCAATTTTAGAGACGCCGGGTGAAGATGCCGACGATATCCGGAACATGGAAACCATCCGCCTCATTTTTAAAGGGGCCGCCGCGCTATAATCGCGCACTTTGACGTCGACGCGTTTTATGCCAGCGTAGCGGTGCGCGACGATCCGTCGTTACGCGGCAAACCCGTTGCCGTTGCCGGTTCCAGCCGTCGCGCCGTCGTTCTCACCGCCACATACGAAGCCCGCCCATTCGGCGTAAAGTCTGCCGTGCCGCTCTATCGGGCGCGTGCGGCCTGTCCGCAACTGATCGTCGTTCCGCCGGACCATGCGAAATACCGGATTGTGTCGACGCAAATATTTGAACTTTTTGCGGCGCACGGCGCCGTCGAGGGTCTTTCACTTGACGAAGCGTTCGTGGATTTTGGCGACATCGGTATTCAAGAAGCAGAGCGTCTCGCGCAAACGATTCGCGATGAGGTACTGCGCACGACACAACTCACGATTAGTGCGGGCGTCTCGCAAGCTAAGATGGTGGCAAAAATTGCATCAGATTTGTGCAAACCCAACGGTCTGATGGCAATCGCACCGGGCGGGGAAGCGGCATTTCTTGCGCCCTTGCCGGTGAGCCGGCTCTGGGGGATCGGACCAAAAACCGTACCGCGCCTGGCCGCGCGTGGAATCGAAACGATCGGTGATTTAGCGGCGCTGGACGACGCCCAACTGCGTTCGATTTTCGGTTCGTGGGGTGAGGAGCTTCGCGAACTTGCGCGCGGGCGCGACCGGCGGCGCGTCGAGTCTTCTCGAGAAACGAAATCCATCAGCACGGAGTGGACCTTCGAATACGACGTCGTGGACGAGTACGAATTGTTGGATTTATTGCGCGTGCAGGCCGCCGAACTCTCGGAGAAGCTCGAGCGCGAGGGTCTCTACACGGCGACGATCGGCGTAAAGATCAAGCGTAGCGACTTCAGCGTATTCGGCCGGCAAACCCATCTGGAGCAACCGGTTCGCAGTACGGAACGGATCTTCGAAGCAAGCTCGCATTGTTTGCGGCGCGCAGCGCTCAAAGGCATGCCAGTGCGCCTGCTCGGTACACGTTGCGCGACCTTCACAACGCAAGAACCCCAGCAGGAATCGCTGTTCTAAATCGAATGCGAAGCGACGGTTCGGTGATGCGACGGTTGCGAATTGAACTATTCGCTTTGAAAAAGCGGCTTTGCCGTCAACTGAAGCGAGGCGGATAAATCGCAGGATCTGTCTCAAAAAGACGTAATCGTCATCGCCGCAAAATCGTGCGCGACGTAACTCGGAGGATGGACGCTTGATCGTATTCTGCGATGCGCGATTCGACGCGGAGCATGCGGCGATTATATCGCTCAAATGCCGCAAATGCCTAGTCGGAAAAAATGCCGTAAGCGTTCATAATCGCCGCAGTGCGCGCCGAATTATGCCGTCCCATATTCCCCGAGCGCCTCGCTTACTGCCCGCTCGAACGGCCATGCTGCGCCCTCTGTCTGCCACTCTTGCAGTTGGTTTTCGGTGAGAGACTTTCGCAAGAGTTTCAGGGTGTGGGCGTGGAGCGTTGCTTCAGTAAATTCGCGATCGAGCCCGAAATCGCGATAAAGCGCATGAGATGCTCCGAGAAACGAGGCGGCCCGGATTGCATTGCCGCTACGCGCGTAGAACGTCCCCACGTGCTGCAGGGCGCACATGGAACTAAGCGACTTGCCGATTTCGCGCATCAAGGTGAAAGCTTCGTGCAGCGCACTTTTTGCGCAGGTGAGGTCGTCGACCATGAGCGCATATGCAGCCACGTTTGTTAGTGAAGAGGCAAGATTGGAGCGATCGCCGTTACGACGGGTGATCTCGACGACTTCGAGTCCGCTGCGAAGGGCGGCTTCGTAGCTGCCGCTTGCAAAGTACGCTTCAGCTAGATTAGCAATCGGTACGATGGCGTCGATATCGCCGGATGCGCGATAGCAGCGAATCGCATCTTCGAGGGGGACGAGCCGTTCGGCCGCGCGCTCGACCGGAATGGTAATTGCCAGCGCGTTGAGCGCTCCCGCCAATCGAAAGAGATCGTCTTGGTTGCGCGCGATCTCGACGGCCTGCGCGACGATCGTGCGCGCTTCTTGGGAGTGACCCAGCAGGTAGTTGCAATAAACTTCTTGGGTGAGCGCCCAGGCGAGGCCGGCGTTGTCGCGGGCTTCGCGGTAAACCGCAGTCGCACGTCGCGCCGCATCGAGTGCTCGCCCTAACTCGCCTAGAGCAAAACAAAAGAAGCTCAGCGCCATATGAAGACGCCCCGCGATTCGCGGCTCGAGGAGCGCCCCATCGCGTAGCGCATCCTCGCACCACGCGCTGCCTTCCGTCATCAACGCGAGTTGCCGGTAGCACCAGCCGAGGCTGCCCGCAAGCTCCGCGCCGAGCATGCGATCCTTCTTTTGCGCCAGCGTCCAGGCCAGCGAAAAACGAAAGTTCTCCAGTTCGGGCTCGACCGAAGCGAGAAATTTTTCGTGCGAAATGCGCCCGTACGTTACGTCTGCAGCCGTTGCGAGGGCACAGAAATAACGCGCGAAGCGGTGGGCGCGGTTTTCATGCTCGCCGCTAACAACCAGCCGGTCGAAGGCATACGCGCGAACCGTCTCGAGCAACCGGTAACGCGGCGTGTCTTGCTCGCGCTCCACGATGGTCACGAGCGATTTTGCCGTCAGTCCGGACAACGCCGTGCGCGCTTGAAAGAGATCCATGCCGCATACTTGCTGTGCAGCCTCAAGAGTAAATGTGGCTGGAAAAAGTGCAAGACCGATAAAAACTTGCTGCTCGAGCGGCGTGAGAAGGGCAAAACTCCAATCGATAATTCCGCGTAGCGACTGCTGACGTTCCTCGGCAGTCCGTCGACCTTCCGTAAGAAGCGTAAAGCGTTCTTCCAGCCCAGCCGCGATTTGTGCGAGGGAGAGATCGCCGCCTCGGGCCGCCGCCAATTCCAGCGCGAGCGGAACGCCGTCGAGCCGTCGGCAAATCGTGCCGGCATACTCCCGGTCCGCGGGGCTCAACGTCGCATAGCGGTCCGCATCGGCTTCTACGAGACGATCGGCAAACAGTTCCAGCGCATCATCGTTAACGTCCGAAGCGCCGAGCGGCTCGATGCGCAACACGGATTCGCCGTCGATACGAAGCGCTTCGCGCGTCGTTGCAACGATCGTTATGTCGGCGCACTCTTGCAGCATGCGTTCTGCAATGCGCGCGCACGCGTCGATGAGATGCTCGCAGTTGTCCAAAATGAGAAGGATTCGTTTTGTGCGCAGTGCTTCCAGCAGTAAAGCGCTTGCGTCCCCGGCGCCGTCTCGTATGCCCAGCGCGCGCGCGATCGTTGTGATGATGAGGCCGGGATCGCGCAAGGAGCCTAACTCAATGAGCCAGACGCCGTCCGTGAAACGCTCGTTCGAAAGATGGGCCCGCGATGTTTCAAGGGCGAAGCGTGTTTTTCCGACGCCGCCCGAACCAAGAAGCGTAATCAACCGCCGGGTTCGCAACAAAGCGGAAAGCTGCGTGTGTTCGCTGTGCCTTCCATGAAACGATGTCAGAAAATGGGGCAGGTTCGTCGGAGCGCTTGGGTGGCGGCGTCCGTTCGGGCGGACGTGCCGGCGGCGGCCGTCGGCTGCACTGCGCTCCAAACGGCTGCGTTCGCTCGGTGAAAGGCCGAGGGCCTCGACGAGCAGCCCGAGCGTTTGGCGCTGCGGCGCGCGCCGTATGCCGCGCTCCAAACTTGAAATCGCGCCGGGGCTAAGCCGGGCGCGCTCGGCGAGGGTCTCCTGAGAAAGACCGGCCGAACAGCGCATCTCGCGCAAGAGCGCGCCAAAGCTTAGCTGTTCGCTTTCCGGCACCGGGCTGGACATGAAGGCCGCTTCTGCGTACTTGTGTGAGTTACTTGTACGAACCATGCTGTCCGGTCAACGATTTCGCAGCTAGCCTAAGCAGATGGGACGTTTTACGTATTCGACAGTCTTTATCGCTTTTGTGCTGCTCACCGGATGCGGAGGGAACGGCGGGGGCCGCGTGCTCATGCCGCATCCTCCGGGGGGTCCCGGGCCGGTTACGGGCTCGACGGGAACGGCGCGAGTCACCTTAACCTTCCCCGCCGGTACAGGCGCGGGGGCAGCGGCGCGCAAAACGAGTTCGTACCTTTCTCCAAAAACACGGTCCGTCGGACTCTATCTGATGACCGTCAATGGCGCTGCGCCTCCAGCATTTGTGCCGCCAACGCTTGCCGACATCGGCCCGACCGCTTCTAGTTGCAGTACGTCGAACGGGACGCTTACGTGCACCTTCGCGGCGGCATTGCCCACCGGAAACGACGGTATAAGCGTTCGAACGTTCCCAACGACCGGAGAGAACGGGCCGCCGCTTTCGATCGGAACCGCCGTCGTAAGCGTGGTTTCCGGACAGACGGTCGATGCGCCCATTACGTTGCTCCCGCTGGTAGCGGTCGCCATCACCACCATCACCCCAAATCCGATTTCCGGAACCGGTCCCGGGACCGCCACGCTGTCTATTTCAGCGAAAGATTTTGCGGGTGACGTGATCGGTGGAAGCGATCCCTACTATACACCGATCGCGGTTTCCACGATGGATACGAGCGGCCACGTCGTTGCAACACCCGCGTTGCCTGCGATGATAACCGCTCCCGGTCAGAGCATTACGCTTGCGTACGACGGTAAGGGTAGCGCTCCGTACTTCACCTACGTCGTCTCCGATCCAGGAGACACTTTTGCTCCCGGAATTACACCCTACACGGGAACCCTCGGTCTGACCCAAAGCGGGGGCCAGTCGGTCTACGTCGCGGCGGCCGGCGACAATGCAATCTACGTCTATGCAGCGGGCCCCGGCGGCTCAAATACGTTAATTCGTCAAATTTCCGGGTCACTCACCACGCTTGCAAACCCGGTTTCGGTCGCCGTCGATAAACTCGGCGCGCTGTACGTCGCAAACTACGGTCGCGACATCACCGTATACGCACCTGGAGCCAGCGGTAACGTCGCGCCGATCCTCACCTTTGGCGGCGGCACGGCGCAGCCGGACTCCATTGCGCTCTCCGCCGGACTGGACCCCGTAACGACGGGACCACCGGAAACTAGCGCGTCGGCGCCGCGCGCGCAAGTGGAGTTCTACTATTCGATTTATTCGGTAACGCCGGTCGGCGGTAGCTTCAATTCGGCACTAGCGCTGCCGGGTGCCGTTGGGTGGTCCGGCTCATCAAGCGGTCAGGCGTGCGTCGCGCGCATGCCGATCTACGATAACCCGTACGTGAATTGTTTCAACGCACCCAGCGTCGGCGGTAGTTTTGACTGGCCGGAATCGGCCGGGGCGCTTACGTTCCGCTCCGATGGATTGCTCGCCGTGGCGCGCGAACCGATCTTCAACCGGCCCGATCCCGCAATCGTCACATACGCACTGCCCGGCAGCGGGACGGGATTCATCCCTCCGCCCCCGATCATGTATAACCTTTCGGGACCGGCGACGGGACTCGCCGCGCCCCATCAAATCGACTTCGATAAGGCCGGTTACATGTACGTCGCCAACTACGGCTTCTCATCATACGGTGGAACCATCGGCATCTTCGCACCGAATGCGACCGGAAATACGGCGCC
>JALZBM010000003.1 GCA_030947385.1 Vulcanimicrobiota bacterium | reverse complement strand
TCGAACCGCACATCAGGTTCTATGCCGGTGCGCCGATCATCGTCGGAGACGCCAATGCCGTCGGAACGCTCTGCGTCATCGACCGCGTCCCGCGCACGCTCTCGGACCGTCAGCGCGAAGAACTCGGGCTTCTGGCGCAAGCCTTGCGCGGTCTTATCGAAACGCGCGTCTCGCACCGTCAGCTTCACCGGTATGAAGCCGGACACGTTCTTACGCTGCACGACATCTCCGAAGAGCAGAAACGGACGGCCAAGCTCTCTTATGAGGCGAGCCACGACGGACTCACCGGCCTTTACAACCGCCGGCAATTCGAGCGCTGTTTGGCGGCCGCAATCGATACGGCAAAGGGCGACGCCCGCGTGCACACGCTCACCTACCTTGACCTCGACCACTTTAAACCAATCAACGATCGTTACGGGCACGCCGCAGGCGATTTCTACTTAGCCGAACTGGCACGTCAACTGCGCAAAACGCTTCGCGGAAACGACGTGCTCGGGCGCATCGGCGGCGACGAATTCGGGTTTATCATGCACGACTGCACGTATGAAAACGCCCGGCCCGTGCTCGCTGCGCTAGAGAAAACCATAGAACTTCTGAAGGTTGCGTGGCAGGACGAGGCACTAAGTGTTGGCGTCAGTTACGGCACGGTCGAGATTGACGAGCGAACGCCCAACGTGCAGGACGCTTTACACGTCGCGGATAGCCGCTGTTACGAGTCAAAACAGAGTCGCCTCTCGGCAATTTAAAAACGAGCCCCCGAATCCGGGGGCTCGTTTTTATTTGGGTATCGAGGCCGGCATCACAGATCTTCGGGGTTAATGCCCTTAGCCATGCGGTCGTATTGCGTTTTCTTCGGCGCCGCATGTACGCTGACGTGGTCTTCGTATTCGCCTTCGTACTGGACGGTCGCCGGTTCGCGCGTGCGGTCGTACGCGCTTACGAGTTTGCTCATGCCTTCGCCGTTGCTGCCGACGATTTCCGCAAGTGCGGCGTCGTCGGCCGAAAGGCCGTCAAGGCCGCCGTCATTGAACAGCTCGAAGCGGTTCTTCGGACGGCCGTCCGCATCGAGGTCTTGCCCCTCGGGCATGATCTCCAAGTTGCGGTAACGCGACATGCCCGTACCGGCCGGAATGAGTTTGCCGATGATGACATTCTCTTTGAGGCCGAGCAGCGGATCGTGTTTGCCTTTGATCGCCGCGTCGGTCAGCACGCGGGTCGTTTCTTGGAAGCTTGCGGCCGACAAGAACGAATCGGTTGCCAGTGACGCCTTCGTCACGCCGAGGAGTACCGTGTTTGCGGTGGCCTTCTGCGAGCCTTCGGCCGCCATCTTCTCGTTTTGTTCCGTGAAGAATGCGGTTTCGATCAGTTGACCCGGCAGCATCCGCGTGTCGCCGCCATCAACGATCTTAACTTTGCGCATCATCGCGCGAACGATGACTTCAATGTGCTTATCGTTGATGTCGACTCCTTGCGAGCGGTAGACCTTCTGCACTTCTTGAACCATGTAGTTCTGCAGTTGCGTCTCGCCCTTGATGCGCAACACGTCGTGCGGGTTGAGCGAACCTTCGTTGAGACGATCGCCCGGCTGCACTTTGTCACCTTCTTGAACCGCCAAGTGGGTGGCATGCGGGATGTCGTACTCGTGTGTTTCGCCGGTTTCGTCCGTCACGATAACGATGCGCTTGTTCTTCTCTTCGCCGAACGTGACCGTACCCGCGACTTCGGTAATCTTCGCTTCGCCCTTGGGTTTGCGGGCTTCGAAGATTTCTTCAATACGCGGAAGGCCGGTGATGATGTCCTCGGTCGCGACGCCGCCGGTGTGGAAGGTACGAAGCGTGAGCTGCGTACCGGGTTCACCGATCGACTGCGCGGCGATGATTCCAACCGCTTCGCCGATATCGACTTTCTTGCCGGTCGCAAGATTGCGGCCGTAGCACATCGAGCAGATTCCGTACCGCGCTTGGCACGTGAGCGCCGAGCGAATTTTGACTTCCTTGATACCGGCCTCGATGATGGCCTTGGCCTTCTCTTCGTCGATCTCTTCGTCGCGGGCGACGATTCTGGTCGTCGGTTTCTTCGGTTCGACGCGGATCTCTTCAGCGGCGCGGCGGCCGATGATGCGATCCGAGAGCGGTTCGATGTTTTCGCGGCCGACGTTGATGTCGGACACGGTGATGCCGTTGCTCGTTCCGCAATCATCCTCGCGAATGATAACGTCCTGCGCAACGTCGACCAGACGGCGCGTCAGGTAACCGGAGTCGGCCGTACGCAGCGCGGTATCGGCCAGACCCTTACGCGCACCGTGCGTCGAGATGAAGTACTCCAGAACCGTCAAGCCTTCTTTGAGCGATGCCTTGACGGGGATCTCGAGGATTCGGCCGGACGGATCGGACATAAGGCCGCGCATACCGCCGAGCTGCTTGACCTGAGCGATCGAACCACGAGCGCCCGAGGTCGCCATCATGAAAACGGGGTTGAGCGGGTTTTGCGCTTCTTGCATTGCGACCGTGACGTCGTCACCGGCTTTGCTCCAGATGTCGATGGTCTTCGTATACTGCTCGTCTTGCGAGATGAAGCCTTGGTCGAACAGCTTGTGTAGTGAGTCGACCTCGCCTTGCGCCTTCTCCAAAATCGCGTACTTCTTCTCCGGCACGATAATGTCGCTGATGGACACGGTCGTACCCGATTGGGTTGCGTAATGGAAGCCGAGTTCTTTGACGGCATCGAGGAACTTGGCAGTCTCGGCATTGCCGTACTGCCGGTACATGGAGGTGATGAGCTTTTTGAGCGCGCTCTTGTCCATGATCGAATTGACGAACGGCATGTTCCAATTCGACGGGAATGCATTGTTGAAGATCACGCGGCCGACCGTCGTGCGAATGATTTCGCCGTTGATGCGGACGTTGACCCACTCTTGCAGTCCGATGTGGTGCATGTCGTATGCCATCATCGACTCCTGCGCGTTCAAGAACGTCGGAAGACGATCGACGGCGGCTTCGCCGTTGGTTGCACCCTTCTTGAGAATGGCGCGCGGACGGACGCGGTTGTCGTAGTCGTCGATGACGTCGGCCTTGGCGGGACCCTTATACTCATTGCGTTGGAACGTGAGGTAATACAGTCCCAAGACCATGTCTTGCGTGGGAATCGAAACGGGGTTGCCGTAGGCCGGCAGCAAGATGTTGTTTGAAGACAGCATCAGGATGCGCGCTTCGGCTTGGGCGCCTGCACTTAATGGAAGATGGACGGCCATTTGGTCGCCATCGAAGTCCGCGTTGTATGGGGTGCAGACGAGCGGATGCAGATGGATGGCTTTGCCTTCCACGAGCACGGGCTCAAACGCCTGAATGCCCAGACGGTGCAGCGTCGGTGCGCGGTTCAACAGAACCGGATGCTCGCGGATGACTTCATCGAGCACGTCCCACACTTCGGGGCGCACGCGTTCGACCATCCGCTTTGCGCTTTTGATATTGTGCGCTTGCCCACGGTCCACGAGCTTCTTCATAACGAACGGTTTGAAGAGTTCGAGCGCCATCTCCTTAGGCAAACCACACTGGTGCAGCTTGAGGTTCGGACCGACAACGATAACCGAACGGCCCGAATAGTCGACGCGCTTACCGAGCAAATTCTGACGGAAGCGGCCTTGCTTACCTTTGAGAATGTCGCTGAGCGATTTTAAAGGACGGTTGTTCGGACCAGTGACCGGGCGGCCGCGGCGGCCGTTGTCGATGAGCGCGTCGACTGCTTCTTGCAGCATCCGCTTTTCGTTCTTGATGATGATTTCGGGTGCGCTGAGTTCCAGCAGCCGTTTGAGACGATTGTTGCGGTTGATGACGCGGCGGTACAGATCGTTCAAATCCGAGGTGGCAAAGCGGCCGCCGTCGAGCTGAACCATCGGGCGCAACTCGGGCGCAATGACCGGAACGGCCGACAGAATCATCCACTCGGGTTTGTTGCCAGAATTGATGAACGCCTCAACGACTTCAAGCCGTTTGATCGCCTTAAGCCGTTTTTGCCCGGTCGTTTCTTTAAACTCTTTGCGCAAATCCGTTTGCAATTGTTGCAGTTTAAGATCGCGCAGCAATTCGCGGATGGCTTCCGCGCCCATGCCGGCTTTAAAGGCATTCCCAAATTTGTCGCGCGCCTCGCGGTATTTTTGCTCGGTGAGAACTTCGCGTTTCGTGAGGGAAGTGCTGCCCGGATCGATCACGATGTAGGCGGCAAAATAAATAACCTTTTCAAGCTGGCGCGGCGACATATCGAGCAAGATTCCGATACGCGACGGCACGCCTTTGAAATACCAAATGTGTGAAACCGGCGTCGCGAGTTCGATGTGGCCCATGCGCTCGCGGCGGACTTTTGCGCGTGTAATTTCAACACCGCAGCGGTCGCAGATCATGCCTTTAAAGCGGATCCGCTTGTACTTGCCGCAGTGGCATTCCCAGTCTTTGGTGGGTCCGAAAATTTTCTCGCAGAACAAGCCGTCGCGTTCGGGCTTGAGCGTGCGGTAGTTGATCGTTTCGGGCTTCTTTACTTCACCGAAAGACCACGCCCGAATCTGCTCGGGCGATGCGAGGCCAATGCGCATCGCATCGAAGTTGTTGACGTCAATTAAATTCAAGGATATCTCCCAGGCTCGCCGCTGCCGTTCGAGCCTGCCGAAGAGTGTGTACGTACCGGTAATGGCTGACGCAGGTTCTCAAAGTAAGTCTCACGTGGTCGCGTAAGTGAGTTCCACCGTTGCTCTAACCGGCCCGCGTCCGAACGCACAGTGATCTAGAAGGCGGCGATCGTCATCGCAACCGGGGATCACTCATCCGGACCGTGGGACACAGACGATGATTATACTCCGCCCCGGCCTTTGAGGCAAGCCAAATGGCGGCAGTGGCGGCCGGAGGCCGCCCCCAATGCTAAGCGAGCAACCAGTGGCAAGGAGCGTCATAAACCGCGCGGGCGCGACGTAGGGTCAATTAGAATGATCTCACGCATCGAGGATACGCAGTTCGAAACGTTCTTTGCCCGCGAGTACCGCGGCGTCGTGGCGGCCGCCCGCCGGGTGGTTGGAGTTGGAGCGGCGGAGGATATCGCGCAGGAAGCCTTTGCGGCCCTCTACCGGACCGGACCGGCTGACCCCAATCATGCGCGCAATTGGGTGTATCGCACCACCCTGCATCGCGCCATCAGCCTCCTCCGTTCGGAGAAGCGGCGACAGGCGCGAGAGGCCGGCACCCCGGCTAGCGTTCCCGAGCCGGCCGAGCAGCCGCAAGCCCTCTTGGAGCGCCGCGAACTCAGCGAAGCGGTGCAGGGCGTTTTGCGGCGGCTTCACCACCGCTACGCGGTGGTACTCGCGCTGCGTCACAGCGGCATGAGCTATAAGGAAGTCGCCGCGGTTATGGACGTCAACGTCAATCAGGTCGGCACGCTGCTCGTTCGGGCAGAATCTGCATTCAAAAGGGAGCTGGACCGTGTCTCACATTTCTGAAGATATTTTACGCCGCTACGTGGATGAACCCGGCGCGATGCTCAGTTACGAAAAGGAACATTTGCTGCAATGCTCCGCTTGCCGTGCCGCGCTCGAGTCGATTCGCGCTAAGGCTGAGTTTGCCGCAGCGAATCTGCGGGCCGGCGAAAACGTCGACTTGGACGCGGCGCGCCGCAGCATTCTCGCGCGGGCCGCACATGCAGGTCAACCCGCCGTTTCCCAAAGCCGTTACGAATGGCACGCACGCTCGATGCAGTGGACCTTTGCCCTCGCGGCCGCCTTCGCACTCTTTCTCGTGCTCGGATACGAGCCGCTGCGGGGTGCCGCTACGAATTTTCTTGCCATCTTCGAACCCCGCCAATTTACGCCGATCGGGTTTACCTCGTCAGATACGGCAAAACTTCGGGCGCTGCCCAATCTCAAGGCTTTCGGAACGATGCACCAGTCGGGCTCGGATCGCATCCGTCTCTTCACCGATCGCGCGGCAGTTTCTGCCTTCGCGCACATGAACGTGCTTAAGCCCAAATACCTGCCCGCCGGCGTTCCAAACGCGGTACGCTACCATGCGACGGCCGCACACTCGGCGAGCTTCCAATTCAAGCCCACCAAGGCGCATCCCATGGGCGCTCCGATCGCAGGCTCGATGCTCAACGCAACGTTTAGTCCCATCGTAATTCAAACGTACGGCGAAAAAGCCTCAGCGCAAAACTGGAACAAAAAGCGCGGCTGGCACAAACATGAGGAGGGCCTGAGCAACATGCCTGCGGACACAATCGTGGTAACGCAGGCGGCTGCGCCGAGGGTGTTTTCATCGGGGGCCACTGTAGCCGAAATCGAATCGTGGCTGATAGCGCAGCCCGGCGTACCTGCAGGCGTCGTGGAACAAATCAAATCGATCGGCGATCCTTCAACCACCGTTCCGGTGCCGGTTCAACTGGACAAACAATTGGCGCAAAAAGTTACCGTTCAAGGGAGTGCCGGTCTCATGATCGGCGACAACACCGGTGTGGGCAGCGTCGTCATGTGGGAGAAATCGGGAATCGTTTACGCGGTTGCAGGCCCTTATGCGGCAAGCGAAATCTTGCAAGTCGCCAATTCTCTTGGAGAATGACGATATCCCTCGAAGATGCTCGCGAATTTGCGATTGAAACCCGCGATTTGAGCAAACGCTATGGCGGCCGGCTCGCCGTAGCGGGGCTCACGATGAACGTCGCACGCGGAGAAGTGTTCGGATTCCTCGGACCCAACGGCGCGGGGAAAACGACCGCCGTAAAAATGCTGCTCGGCCTCGTGCATCGTACGGGCGGCGACGCGGCGATTCTGGGACGCCCGCTCGGAACCATCGAAGCGCGACGCCACATCGGGTATCTTCCCGAACTCTTCCGCTACCAAGATTGGCTGACCGCCCGCGAGATATTGCATTGGCATGCAAGCATCGTGGGCGTCCCGCGAACGAAGCAGCATACGCAAGTCGACGGCATTCTCGAACGCATCGGGTTGGCCGGGCGCGCGGACGACCGGGTCGGCGTCTATTCCAAAGGTATGCAACAACGGCTGGGGATCGGCGTCGCGCTCGTCGGCGACCCGCAACTCATCTTCTTAGACGAACCGACGTCTGCGCTCGATCCCGTCGGCCGCGCGGATATTCGCGATTTGATCGCCGGTCTCAAAGCGCAGGGGACGACCGTTTTCCTGAATTCTCATTTACTGACCGAAGTGGAATCGGTTTGCGACCGGGTCGCCGTCATCGATCGCGGAAAAATTATTGCGATTGGCGATTTGAGCGAATTGCTGGGCCGCTTTGCCTTGCGCATTACGTTCGAACGCATGAGCGAATCGCTAATCGCTGCGCTTCGCAGAGACCATGCCATCCTCGAGGGTTCAAGCGGACTCTTTTACGGCGTGGACGACGCTCGCATTCCCGACCTCATCGCCTCGCTCGTCGCAGCCGGGGCCCGCATTACACGCGTCGAGCCGATGCGTCTGAGTCTTGAAGAACGTTTCCTCGAATTGCTAAGGACGGAAAATGAACGTACTTTTGATCGCGTCGCTGGTCCTTCGTGAAGCGTCACGGCGGCGGCTGCTGCTGACCGTCGCCGTCCTCACCGTCGCGCTCGTGGCACTTACCGGCTGGGGCTTTGAGAAACTTGCAGCGATTCACAACGGCAGTCACCCGCTGCCGCACTATGCCCTTATGATCATCTGCAGTACGCTCGTTATTATGATGGCGTTCATGTTCAGCGTCATCTTGTCGATCGGCGCGGCCTTTTTAGGCGCAATCTCGACGGGAACGGAAATCGAAAACGGTACGATGCTCGCGATTTTACCACGACCGGTTCGGCGCCCGGAACTCCTCTTTGGGAAATGGCTCGGCAACGCCGTTCTGATTGCGGCGTATGCCCTTGTCATCGCCGGGTCTGAATTTTTCGTCGTGAAAATAACCACCGGATATTCGCCACCGCATCCGTTAACCGCGATCGGTTTTCTCATCGCGCAAGCCCTCATCGTGCTTACGCTCACGATGGGTTTGAGTATCCGCCTTTCATCGGTTGCGGCCGGATTTTCGGCGGTCGTCGTGTTTGCCGTTGCATGGATTACGGGAGTCGCGGGCGCAATCGCCACGGCCCTTCACAACGTCCCCTTGCACCAAGCAACGCTGCTGATCAGCCTCGTCGTTCCGACTGACGGTATTTGGCGGTCTGCCGCATACGCGTTGGAACCGGCGGCAATGGCAGCCGCGTCCGCCGCAACATCGCAGACGGGTTCGAATCCGTTCATTTCGCCGACCGCGCCGGTACCGCCGTATTTGATCTGGTGCTGCGTGTGGTTCGTTTCGGTATTCGGCCTGAGTTTGTGGAGTTTCGCACGCCGCGATATCTAGCGAACGCGCCTCTGCGAAAAGCCTCCACGTCCCGCGCGTCGAATTAGCGCCCGGACGGAGCGGGAACCGGTTGCGGTTCCGAACCAGCCCGTCTGGAGTGGTAAACACGATACAAATACGCTTACTCGGCGGTTTGCAGATCGTTTCTCAAGGCATGCCGGTTAAGTTTGGCGCGCCCGCAAAAGCGGCCGCACTACTCGCCTATCTTATCCTTCACCGTTCGCAACATACTCGCCGCGACGCGGTCGCGTTTGCGTTGTGGCCGGATGACGAAGAGGCCAAGGCACGCGCAAATCTACGCAGGCATATCGCGTTGCTTTCGGGCGCGATGCCCGCGAACGAACCGCCGTTTTTTTTGGTCGATCAGAATACGATCCGCTGGAACGCATTTTATGACGCTACCGTCGACGTTTGCGAGTTCGAGCGTTACGGCGCCCTGCCCAGCGAGGCGGCCAACGCCGTCGCTTTATACGGCGGCGATCTGTTACCCGACTCATACGAGGAATGGCTGCTACCCGAGCGCGAGCGCCTGCGAGATGTGCAGACGGCGAACCTGGAACGTTTGAGCCGCCGCCTCCGGCTTGACGGGGATTACCCCAATGCAATTCTGGTAGCGAAACGTCTGCTCGAGCACGATCCGTGGCGTGAAGATGCCGTCAGATACATGATGTCGTTGCGTTACGAGTCCGGCGATCGCGCCGGTGCGCTGCAGGAATACGAGCGTTTCGCCTCACGATTGCACACGGAAATGCAGGTTCTGCCGATGCCGGAAACCGTCGCGCGGCACGACGCGATCGCACGCAACGAAACTGCGGTTTCAACAGACGAAGGCACACGGACTCGGCCGCTTGCCGAAGCGATGCCTTTCGTAGGACGCTCGGACGAACTCATTCGGCTCTCGGAGTGTTGGACGCGCGCAATGCGCGGCCATGGACGCATCGTATTTCTCACAGGTGAAGCCGGTATCGGAAAAACCCGCCTTTCAACGGAGTTCGGGCACCTCGTCGAATCGCAAGGCGGACGAATTATTTTCGGCACGACGACCTTCCCCGAAGTCGTCCCTTACCAGGCCGTCGTTGAAGCGCTGCGATGCGCTTTGCCGATGATCGGCGCCTTAAATCTCAAATCGGTGTGGGCAGCTGCGGCGGCGACGGTGCTCCCCGAGTTGCGGGAAATTTATAAGAATTTACCCCAAATATCCGCGTTGGAGTCAAAACGCGAACAGGCCCGGCTGTTCGAAGCAATGTGGCGGTGTCTGGAAGGCGCCGCCCAGATCCGCCCTCTGCTGGTAATCCTCGAAGACCTCCATTGGGCCGCGCAGGCAAGCGTCGCGTTCTTGGATTATATTGCCGGACGCCTAGCGGCCGTGCCGATCGTCATTCTCATAACATATCGTAGCAACGAGGTTGGCGTATCGCACCCGCTGCGCGCCTTCCGCCGGCGGATTCAACTTGAAGACCGCAGCACTGGTATCCCGCTTAGCGGCCTCTCGGTGTCGGATGTCGAGCAGTTCATCGATAAGAACGTTGCCGCTCCGCGCCTCGATGGATTTCCCAAACGCGCGCATGCCCTGAGTGACGGTAATCCATTTTTCCTCTGCGAACTCGTGCGCGAGTCGATTTCTTCGGGATCGGCCGCGCCCGTGCTGCCCGAGAGCCTGCAACGGGCAATTGCGGCGCGCGTGACTCGTCTCACCGAAGAAGCGCGGCCCATATTTGACGTCGCATCCGTTGTCGGTCAAGCCTTTACGACCGAAATCCTCGCCGCCGCCGGCGGATTCGACGAACACGACGTCGTGAAGTGCGTGGACGAGTTACTAGACTTACGGCTCGTGCGCGTCGCCGCGCACCGGAGCGGCGACCGGCCGTACGACCTCGCATTTTCGCACGAGTTGATTCAAGCCCACGTCTATGCGGCGATCCCCCCGAGCACGCAGCGCAAACTACACCGCAGAATTGCGAACGTCATCGAAGAAATCCATCCGGATCGCCAAGTTTCGCTCGCGCGGGATTTGGCTGCCCATTTCGATCTGGGAGGTGAGCCGCAACGTGCGGCCGCGCACTATTATGCCTGGGCGCAAACCGCGGTAGAAATGCACGCCGACGATGAGGCCCTGGGTGCGCTCTGTCAAGCTGCGGACCTCTGCACGGAGCGCGGATTGCTCTTTGAGGTGGTCGCGCTGCGCGAAACGATTTACGCGCGGCGCGGTACGCGGGAGCCTCAAGCGCGCGACATCGAGCAAATGGAGTCGCTCGCCGCAGTGGGCGACGAAACGCAACGCCTGAAATGTGCGCAACGACGCATCCTCTACGCGCGCGCAGTCGATGACACATCCGGACAAGAACTCGCCATTGAGGCTTTACAGCGCGCGGCGAACGGCGCACCGAACCGTTACTGGAGTGCCTTTGCCAAAGAAAGCGTTGCCATGTTGATGCGTACGCTGGGCCGCTACGACGACGCCGCGCGCGAAGCAACATCCGCATTGCACGAGTACGAAGTTATCGGAGACCCCGCAGATCGCGTCCGGACCCTTTGCCTCATCGCCGACGTTTGCGGACTACGGGCCATGCCGCAAGCCGCGCAAGATGCCATCGACAAGGGACTGTCGCTCGCTTCCGAATCGTCGAACGAAGCCCTCATGATCGCCGCACTCGACGGGGCGTCGAGTTCCGCGTATCGCAACAACGACTATGACGCCTGCGAAACGCTTACGGCTAAGGGTCTCGCGCTTTGCCGGACCACGGGCGATCGCGAAGGCGAAGCCGATGCGTGTTTTCGGCTCGGTAACGTTTTCGGCAGACGATTCGCCGTCGACGCGGCGACCGAACAATTTGCCAGGGCGACCGCGTTGTACGATGCGGTAAACAAACCACTCGGCAAAGCCAAGGTGCTCGTCAACGCCGGCGTCCTGGACTTGAAGATCGGCGAGTTTGCAAGAGCACTGCGATCGTTAGCGCATGCCCGGCTCATTTTCGGAAAACTCCGCGACATGCGCGGACGTACCGTTTGCACCATCAACCTCGGAATGGCGGCATATTGTCTCAACCGTTTCGAGTCGGCCCGCCGCATTTCACGCATGGCTCTCGCACTCGCTAACGAACTCGGTTCGCCCGCGCTGATTTGTGCCGCGCTCGCGAACCTCGGAGCGGCGGAACGCGAACTCGACGATCTCCCGAACGCGCTCGCGCATTGTGAGGAGTCGATGCGCCTGCGGCGCGCCAAAGCCTCGGTCGACATCGCTTCCGATCTGGCCGATCTCGGGCTCACCTATCTGCGCGCGTCCGACCTGACGTCCGCGGTTGAGATCGCCCGGGAAATCGTTTCCCTCGAACGCACTTCCCTCGAGACCGTCATGTATCCGCAGGACGTCCTTTGGAGCGCGGCGCGGATCTTTCTGGCGGCGAGACTTCGCGAGCCGTACGCCCAAGCATTGAATCGCGCCGCGTCTCTGCGGCGCGAACGGATAGAAGCGATCCCAGCCGGGCACTCGCGCGAAACATATTGCAAGCTGCGATTTAATCGGGAAATCTCCGCAGCCGCCGAATCCGCGAGCTAACGCTTCGGACGCCTGTCGGACGCGCCAAGCGCCATACTGCCTGAATGGGACGCCATTCGGACACATGGACGCGCATGGTGAACGCGTGAATAGCAAGCATTCGCGTATCAAGCATCTCTTTGCGGTCGAAATCTGGCGTGAAGCATCTCAAAGCGAGACCGGTCCTTGGCGAGGCATCGTCAAGCACGTTGCGCACGACCGGCAAACATATTTTCAGAACCTGGGTGCGTTGACCGATTTCATATCGCTGCGGCTTGCAGCCACGCCGGATCCGCCGGAAAAGATCGAACCATAGGAGAGAAGACAACTTCATGCTAAAAAACAAATTCTGGATCTTTATCGCGCTGGCGGCCCTCTCGAGCGGCTGCTCCGCATCGCAACACGCCGCGGCCGCTCAAGATTCCAGCGTGCAAAGCGACGCGACTGCGCAGTCCGGCACCTCCGCCGGACATCTTCACCTGACCGGAGCGGTGGCAATGGATCTCGATTTTGCCATCGACCAGTGTGCGGTCGCACCCCCGGGAGACGGCCTTCTGAGCGGATATCACATGACCGCGAAGGATGGCGCCCCGATCGTCATGCTCTCGGTCGTACTCAAAGACTACGCCAAGGACGGTTCGTACGGCGCTTCCGATAAGACCGCCGAAGGTCAAGTCGGCTCCGCGATGCGTAGCGGTACGATGGGTCCGTTGACGGTAATGGTATCGAAGGGCGAGGGCGAGTCGCCGCTCACCACCATGCTCAAGCCCGAATCAAAATTAAACATTCAAATTTCGAACGACGGCGCAAAGGGTGACGCCGAGTTCACCGACATGGAAACACCGATCACGGCGGCCGACATCGATCCAAGTTCCAAAACACCGCCGCACGGAAAAAAGATGTCCGGATCGGTTACGTGGTCCTGCGCTAAGGTCGACCACATCAATTCTAAGATGAACGATGCCGTCAACGGCATGTTCACCAAACTAATGCCTCCGAAGTAGCCGCGCGGGTGCTCCGCGCATCACTCGCAGCAAACCCGCACCGACGTTTCAATGTCGTCATACGTACTAGAACGAAAGAAGGTCATTCAGTGACATACGCGTTTAGCCAAGATATGCCGAGCAATAAAGTGATATACACGGGACTCTCCGACCGGATCGGCGATCAAATTCCGGAAGGCCTGATCGTGCATCTTGCCTTTGAAACCTCGACGGGAACGCGAATCGTCGATGTTTGGGAAAGCGAAGAACAATTCGATCGGTTTCGGAAAGCGCGATTGACACCCGCGATGGACAATCTGTTACAAGAGGCCGGCATAACCCGCGAGAGCCTTGGGGCGCCGCAAGAAGAGACACTTAAGCCCCTCGAAATATTCGGCAAGGGTATCGCAAAGAGAAGGTTTTAGTATCCGGCGGCCGCCCGAAGGCGCGCGAGGTCTTCCAGCATGTGGACATACTCGTCAGCGACGACGCGATAACACTCGCACGCCGCGGATTCCAATCCGGCGCGATCCATCACGCGGACGCGGCCGCGCTTGTACGAAATAAAACCGGCGCGCTGCAAAATGGAAGCGCACACGCTCACCGTGGGGCGATGCACGCCGAGCATGTCCGCCAGAAATTCTTGCACGAGTATAAACTCTTCACTTTCCGCGCGGTCGTGCATCATTAGAAGCCAGCGCGCGCAACGTTCGGTAACTTCGTGCAACCGGTTGCAGGCCGCGCATTGGGCGACGACGTTGATTAATACGTTCGCATAATACTGCATCGCGCGGAACAAGGCTCGATCTTCATCGAGCAGGCGGACGAATTGATCGATTTCGATGACGAGGGCGAAACCCGGCGCCTGTACGATCGACGCCGTAGAGCCGCGGTGCCCACCGAGCGCCACCGAAATGCCGGAGACACCTTCGTTGCCGATCGTCATGGCCTCCGCCATACTGCCGTTTTTCATCGTGACGATCCAAGAGATGACGCCGCTAAGCGGAAAATAAAGCTCCTTGACCTCACCGTATGGCTCGTGCACCACGAATTTATGCGGTAAATCACGCAATTTTAGATGCGGCGCGAGCCGGCCCCGCGATGCCTCCGGGAGCAGCGCCAGCAATTTGTTTCTTCCGAACGTTTCGAGTGGAACGTCCGTAATCATATGGCCCACGTGTACTCCATTTGCGGTTCCCCGCCGGCACCGACACCCACTGTTTGAGACGAATTGTTTATTCCGGACGTTCGCGGGAATACTCGTAGCTACCAAGCGTTTCCCCAAAGGTGAATGATGCACAAATCCAAGCCGTCCGTTTGGGCGGGTCTCTTAAGCGCGGCCGTTCTGACCCTTAGCGCCTTCTCCGGCCCCGCTAGCGCGACGGTTGCGCCTCCCTCTATCAATGGGACGTATGCTGCGGTCACACCCCAAAGCGTGGAGCTCCTAACGTTGCGGACAATTAAAGGCGAAGTCCGCGGCTCCTACCGCATTTTGCACCTCGACGCATCACAGGCTGCAGGCCTCGACGATCAGGGCACCCAGCTCTCGTCGATCGCCGCTTCGAGCGACCATTCGTTTGCGCTAGAAGACACCCGTATGATGACGCTTCGATTCGATTCGAAATTTAAGCACGCCACGGCAACGTCGCTCGGCCTGACGCGAGCCCAAACCCAGTCGTTCGCGCGCGTCAGCACCGAACAAGCCGCTATGCTCGTCGATATGGCGCGTTATGGCGGGCTCTTCACTCTGTGCCAGGCTCATCACGATAACTCGTGCGCCGGTCTTCGTAGCCGCCTAGCGGATCTGGTGCCGTTCCGTCCATTCCCGCAAAGCGCGGCGCGCCGTCCCGTCCTTGGGTACGTCGTCACGACTCGCTTAGACCGCAGCCTCGCGTTCAATCCTTAGCGGCCTCGAGTTTGCGCCTCGCGCGAAACCACGCTGTTGCATCGGAGCGGACGGCATGCTGATCCGCTCCGACCGCTCCCTCCGGGACGCTCTCGGACGCCACGATTGGATAGCACTCGCAGGCCGCCTTCTCCAATCCGGCGCGATCGGTGATGCGAATGCGCGAACGGGAGCGTTCGATAAGCCCCGCTTCCTGGAGCATTGAAGTGGTGACGCTAATACTTTGGCGTCGCGCTCCGAGCATATCAGCCAGCAATTGCTGATCGATCGGCAGCACGTCATTTCGGATCCGGTCGTGGATCAGCAGCAGCCATTTCGCGCAGCGTTCCGAGAGTTCGTGTAGCCGATTGCAGGCTGAATTTTGTGCGATGATATTCATCAGACTGCTGGCGTACCGGTAAAACACCATCGCGGTATTCCGGTCTGCGGCGAGGACGTCTTTAAAGTGGTCTGCGGGAACGGCAATTGCTTCGCCTTCACTCTGGACGATTGCACTAATCGCGCCTTGATTGGCATCGAATGCCGCGGCAACGCCCGCCATTCCCTCATAACCGAACGTCATGACCTCAGAGCGCTTGCCGCTGCGCATTTCGGACAGCCACGAAATCACCGCCGTTACCGGAAAATACGCGCATTCGACCACGAGTCCGGGTTCGTGCAAGACCGCCTTTAGGCGCAAAGTGACGCGGCTGTGACCCTCGAGTAAGCGTGCCAGGGCATCGTCGCCGAGTTCATCGAGCAAGCGGTTGCGACGCGCAAATAGCAGCGTTTCAGCGTTCATGGAAGGGTCTTCTCCCCAAGACGCCGCGAGCTCTCTTAAACCTCGCTGGGCTCCCATGGGCCCGGGGTCTGTTACGTAGTCCGCCAATTCGGGAAAACCACCAAGCAACAAAAGACAGACATTCAAAGCAACTACGAGGTGATAATGGCCGCCAAGAAGACTTCCGCCGCAAAGAAATCGCCTTCCCGAAAAACCGGCGCACGTAAGAAGACCTCGACGCGCAAGTCCACGGGACGAAAGAAATCAACGGAACCAAAGAAAGCCCCAAACCGTAAGAAAACGACGAGCAGCAAAAAGACCGGAGGGCGCAAAAAATCGACTCGCAAATACAGTAAGCGTTCCGGTAAAAAAGTGGAACGCGCGATGCACGAAATGCACGAAGGCAAGCTCAAATCGGGCGGCTCCGGCAAAAAAGTGAGCAGCCGGAAGCAGGCCATTGCGATTGGCCTCTCCGAAGCGCGCGCCGAAGGCGACAAGGTACCCAAACGGAAATGAACGCTCCGATCGGGTCTGTCGGTAACTTACACAAATAGCGGATTCGGGCCCGAAGCTCCCGAAGAACCGCCCACTGATGACCACGAGCCTACGCCGTACCGCCGCAAAATCCGCGGCGCTCCGAAAACTCTCGATAAACGTATCCGAAGAGATCGGATTACGCCTCAAGCGCATGGCCTTCGAGCACGACGTGAGCGAGAGTTCGATCATCGAAATCGCGCTCTCGGAATTTCTTTCCCACGAGCCGCGGCGCGGCTGGGGCGCGAGCTTGCGCCAAAAAGGCGCCTCCCTGCGCCGCACCAGCGAATAACGCTAAAACTTTAGATTTTACGCGTGCCGAAGGTCTGCAGTTCCGTCTTGATGATCCCGTAGCACTCGCACGCTGCGCTGCGCAGTCCCGCCAGGTCTAAAATCCGCAACGTTGCGCGCTGTAACTCTAGCAGGCCGTCGTTCTGCAACGTTGCCAAAATTTCAGTCACTCTCGGGCGGCTGGCGCCCAGCGTCTCCGCCAGAACTTGATGAATAACGTTGACATCGTGCGATTCGGTACGGTCGGCAAGCGCCAATAACCAGCGCGCGCAACGTTCCCGCACCGAATGGACCGCATTGCACCCGACGCTTTGCAGAACCACGTCAAAGACGGCCGCTAAGTAGCGGTCTCGCAATGCAGCGATGTTTGGATCGGTTCTGACCGCATCCGCAAATGAACCTGCGTTGATTGCAAGTGCGTCACCGGCCACTTGTACGACGGTCTTAGCGGTTTTGGAAAACGGCAGTAACGCGGTCGACACGGGGACGTATCCTTCGCGTCCGACCATATTTGCCTCGACGGTCTTGCCGTCACTCATGGTTACGACCATCGAGAAGACGGCGCTCACCGGAAAGTAAATCGACCGCGTGGGGGTTGCCGCTTCCGTGACCGTCTCGCGGAGACGCAGCTGAAGCGGCGATGACATTTCAAAAAGCAAATCCCGCGAACGCACGGGAAGCGCATCGAGCCAAAAATTGTTGGTTACGCCCGGGAGGGCTTGCAAGTTCATGTAAGGGGCCTTACGACTCGTATTACCTACTACGACTCCGGGCACCCCTTGGCAAACAAAAAAGGCCTTCGGGCCCCTTGCGTCCTTCAAACTGCCCCGCGCCCTTCGACAAGCTCAAGGGTGACACAGCGTGTCATTCCGAGCTTGCCAAAGGGTGAGGGCGGCGTCATCCCGGGCTTCTCAAAGATGAAGCGGCTAGAAGTCTTCTTCCGGTGCGGTTGCCAGTGGCGAGGCTTCCTCATCCTCGAAGCCCGCGGGCTCCTCGGTATATTCTTCCTCTTCCTCTTCGATCTGATAGCCTTCGTCGACTTCATCGTCGTCGGCCGGTTCCTCGACCGCAAGATCGTCGGCGGCATCCAGATCGTCGACCAAGACGCGAGCGCCCGGAACCGCGGGCTCGGCTTCTGCCGGGCCGGCAACGATCGGTTTGGAGTCGTCGATCTCTTCCTCTTCCTCTTCGTCGTCCGAGGTTTCGAGAACGGCCGTTTCGCCTTCCAGCGGTACGGCTGCGGATGCCAAACGCTGCGCCTCTGCTTCGCGCTGTGCGGTTGCAGTTTGCGTCAGACGCGGATCTTCATCGCCCATCAACAGGCCGATTTCTTGCGCGCGTTCGCCGACGTCGTCGTCGCTGATTTTGATTTCAATCTCTTCACGGTTCTCCGTCAATACTTTGACGTCGAGGGCAAGCGATTGAAGTTCTTTGATCAGGACTTTGAACGATTCGGGAACGCCGGGTTCCATCACGTTCTCGCCTTTGACGATGGCTTCGTAGGTTTTTACGCGGCCGACGACATCGTCCGACTTGACCGTGAGCAACTCTTGCAACGTATATGCTGCGCCGTAAGCTTCCAGCGCCCAGACTTCCATTTCACCGAACCGCTGGCCGCCGAATTGCGCCTTGCCGCCCAGCGGCTGCTGCGTGATCATCGAGTAGGGACCGGTGGAACGTGCGTGGATCTTATCGTCCACCAAGTGGGCGAGTTTGAGCATGTAGATCTGCCCGACGGTGATCGGACGGCTGAAACGTTCGCCCGTCCGGCCGTCGCGTAGCCACGTTTTTCCATCGGCCGGCAACCCTGCGTCCTGCAGCCACTCGGCAATGTCTTCCGCGTGCGCGCCATCGAAGACCGGCGTTGCAATGTGCATGCCGAGCACTTGCGCCGCCCAGCCGAGATGGGTTTCCATGATCTGTCCGAGGTTCATACGCGACGGAACGCCGAGCGGATTGAGTACGATGTCGACGGGTGCGCCGTTTTCCATGTACGGCATATCTTCTTCGGGCAGAACTTTGGCAATAACGCCCTTGTTACCGTGACGCCCCGCCATCTTATCGCCTTGCAGAATTTTGCGTTTCTGCGCGACGTAGACGCGAACCAAGTGATTGACGCCGGGGGAGAGTTCGTCGCCCGCTTCGCGGCTGAACACCTTCACATCGATGATCTTGCCTTTTTCACCGTGCGGAACTTTGAGCGAGGTGTCGCGAACTTCGCGTGACTTCTCGCCGAAAATCGCGCGCAGCAAACGCTCCTCGGCCGTAAGTTCGGTTTCGCCCTTGGGCGTTACCTTACCGACGAGGATGTCTTCGGGGCGAACTTCAGCGCCGATGCGCACGATGCCGCGCTCGTCGAGATCTTTAAGCGAATCTTCTCCGACGTTGGGAATATCGCGCGTAATCTCTTCAGGCCCAAGCTTGGTGTCCCGCGCCTCGCATTCGTATTCTTCAATATGAATGGAAGTAAAACGGTCATCCTTGACCATCCGCTCGCTGATGAGAATGGCGTCTTCGTAGTTGTAGCCTTCCCACGGCATGAACGCAACCATGACGTTCTGTCCGAGCGCCATTTCGCCGTCGTCCGAGGACGGACCGTCGGCTAATATCTGCCCGGTAACCACGGTGTCGCCGATCTGTACGATCGGGCGCTGGTTGATACACGTGCCCGCGTTGGAACGCGTGAACTTGAGCATGTCGTAGGGCTTCTCTTGGCCGTCCTTGTTGCGCACGACGACCGCTTTCGCATCGACTTGCGTAACTTCGCCGCCTTCGTCGGCAACGACGCAGCCGCCAGAGTCCTTGGCCGAACGATACTCCATCCCGGTACCGATAATCGGTGCCTGCGGACGCAGCAACGGAACGGCCTGACGTTGCATGTTCGCACCCATCAGCGCGCGGTTGGCATCGTCATGCTCGAGGAATGGAATGAGCGCCGTCGCGACGGAGACGATTTGCTTCGGCGATACGTCCATGAGCTGAACCTTTTCGGCCGGCTCTTCGATATATTCCTCAGCGTAACGGCAGACGACCGAGTCGGTCGTAATGCGACCTCTCGCATCCACGGGCGTGTTGGCTTGAGCGACGATGTACTCGTCCTCGCGGTCCGCGGTTAGATACACGATCTGTTCGGTAACGATGCCGCCGTTGACGACGCGGTACGGGGTTTCAATGAAACCGTAGCGGTTGACGCGTCCGTAGGTTGCAAGCGACCCGATGAGTCCGATGTTGGGGCCTTCCGGCGTTTCGATCGGGCAGATACGGCCGTAGTGGCTATGGTGAACGTCGCGAACTTCGAAGCCCGCGCGTTCGCGCGAGAGACCGCCGGGCCCAAGAGCCGATAGGCGGCGCTTGTGCGTAAGTTCGGCGAGTGAGTTGGTTTGATCCATGAACTGCGAAAGTTGCGATGAACCGAAGAACTCTTTGATCGCCGCCACGACCGGACGGATGTTGATCAGCGCCTGCGGCGTAACCGTTTCGATATCTTGAACCGTCATGCGCTCGCGAACCACGCGCTCCAGGCGCAGCAAACCGACGCGAAACTGGTTTTGCAAAAGCTCGCCGACCGAACGGATGCGGCGGTTGCCCAAGTGATCGATGTCGTCGACGTGAATCTGACGCGCTTGAATTTTGATCAAGCGGCGCAGTACGGCAATCATATCCTGACGCGTAAGCGATTTTTTCTCGATCGCCGGTTGCGTTTCGCCCATGACTGCAAACTCTTTTTCGAGCTTTCCATTGAGCTTGTAACGGCCGACGCCTGCGAGGTCGTAACGCTTATCATCAAAGAACAACGACTCGAGCAGCTTCTCCGCGTTTTCCGCATTTTCGGGTTCGCCGGGACGCAGCTTCTTGTAAATTTCTTTGAGCGCGTCCTCGCGCGTCTTGATGTCCTTGTCTTTATCCAGACAGTTTTGAATCAAAGGTGAGTGATCGAACAGTTTGAGAATCGCTTCGTCGCTTTCCCAGTCCAGTCCGAGGTCGGGTCGCGAAAGCGCGCGTACGAACGTTGTCGCATAAATTTTGCGGTTCTTATCGATGCGCACGCCGATCGTGCCTTCGGTTTCGTCGTTCTTCGTGCCGTTGTCGGTTTCGAATTCGATCCAAGCCCCACGGTTGGGAATGATCGTCGCGTTAAATGTCGGCCGATTATTGGTATCCGAATCGGTCAAAAAATACACGCCCGGCGAACGCACGAGCTGCGATACGATGACGCGCTCGGCGCCATTGATCATGAACGTGCCTTTGTCCGTCATAAGCGGAAAATCGCCCATGAAAATTTCTTGGTCGGGAATACCTTTGATTTCGCCGGATTCTGCCGTGATCAGACGCACGCGAACGCGAAGCGGTGCGCTGTAAGTCATGTCGCGTTCGCGGCACTCTTCAACGGAGTATTTCGGTTCGCCAAGACTGTGCTCGCCGAACTCGAGAACGAGGTTGCCCGTGAAATCTTTAATCGGTGAAATCGAATTGAATGCTTCCGCCAAGCCTTCGGTTTTGAACCAGGCAAAACTGGCCTTTTGCAACTCGATAAGATTCGGAATTTCGAGGACGTGCGGGATCTTTGCGAACGTGTAGCGTTCGCGCTTGGGACCGGGATCGGGTGGGCTTTCGATCGTAAACGCACCGGTCGGCATCGGGAAAGTCGTTGCTTGAACGGTAGACGTCCCGTTCACTACGCCTTCTTGACCAGTCCGTTTCGACTTGCTCTTCGTACCCGCCGACGTCTTGGCAGGGGACTTAGGAGCCGTCGTTTTCGCCATTCGTTCTCTCTCTCAACCTTTTATATAAGCGCCAAAATCTATGCCCGCACTTCGACAATGCGGACGCACGCTAAAAAGAACGATGGCCGTCATTGCTATGGACAAGCCCTCGTCCTTCTACCGTGAAAAACTACAAACCGCGGGGCATAGGCAACTAGGTTATCACCGCTCAGTATACTCGTCAACCCCGAGCGGGAATGTTCCTGCAAATCAAAAGGCGCGCTCCTGCCGGCGAGCCGCCGCGCGAAGCTATTTTACGTGGAGCAGGCGGCTCGTAAACACCGGCTGGGAAGAGCGGCCAACCGGGCGTCTGGTATTCCGCAGCGCCTCGAGACTACGGGCCGTAAACGCCAAAAAGATTGCCGCCACGCATGGGATGAATGAAATAAACAACGCGATGGTCTGCACTTCGATCGGATGAAAACGGTGGCTGGCCGGCATGTCTGTCCCTATGCGGTCTGGGAGCAAAGTA
This sequence comes from Vulcanimicrobiota bacterium, assembly GCA_030947385.1. Classification (GTDB taxonomy): domain Bacteria; phylum Vulcanimicrobiota; class Vulcanimicrobiia; order Vulcanimicrobiales; family Vulcanimicrobiaceae; genus JACRUB01. The sequence goes on along the minus strand of JALZBM010000003.1, from coordinate 16,839 downwards.
AAGTGGCCCTTCTTCCAAAGGCACCGCCCGCCGATACTATAGCACAGCGGCGCGCCCTGTGGATACTTTTGCGTTGGAACCAACCCGGCGTCCGGGCGGTTGAAAACGTTGTGCCGTTTCGAGAACGCGCAAATGCGCCGGTAGCCATTATCACCATCACTGTCATGCTGGGCATGATCATGGCGATCGTCGATGCGACGATTGTCAACGTCGCCCTCAATACGATCGGCGGTAATCTCGGCGCCTCAATCGACGAGGTTGCCTGGGTTACGACGGGCTACATTCTGGCCAGCGTAGTCGTCATGCCCCTCAACGGCTGGCTCACCGCCTATCTCGGGCGCAAGCGGTTTTATGCGACCTCCCTGGCCATCTTTACGATCGCTTCATTGCTCTGCGGCACGGCGCGCAGCATTTGGGTTCTCGTCTTCTGGCGCGTCCTCCAAGGCATCGGTGGCGGCGCGTTGCAACCGACCGCCCAAGCCATTCTCTTCGAAACATATCCACCGGAAAAACGCGGCCAGGCGATGGCGCTCTTCGGTCTCGGCGCGATGGTCGGACCGGCGATCGGACCGCTGCTCGGCGGCTACCTCGTGGACAACGCGTCCTGGCCGATCATCTTCTTTATCAATATCCCGATCGGCATCCTCGCGTTCGTCATGACCATTATGTTCATTCCCAACCCGCATTTCATCGAGCGCATAAAAACCGGTGTGGATTGGTTGGGACTTTCGCTGCTGACGGCCGGACTGGCATCCTTACAATATGTTCTAGAGCGCGGCCAGCGCGACGATTGGTTCAACTCGGCTACCATTTCGCTCCTCACGGTTGTCGCAGTCACTACGCTGGGAATCTTCGTCTTCCGGATGTTGCGGACGACGAAACCGCTGGTTGATTTGCTCGTATTTCGCATCCGTCAATTCTGGGTCGGCAACATCGTCGGCATCGTGCTCGGCTTTGGACTATTCGGATCGACCCTGATTCTGCCGCTGTTTTTGCAAAACGCATTGAACTTCACCGCGATGGACACCGGCATGGCGCTCCTTCCGGGCGCGCTTGCCTCCGCCGTCGGCATGGTCATAATCGGACGCGTCGGCTCAAAGTTCGACCCGCGCGTATTGATCGCCGCGGGTATGCTGCTCTTCGGCTGGTCGACGTGGGAGATGGGTTCTCTCAACCAATACGCCGGTTATTGGGACTTCTTTTGGCCGCGCGTTTGGCAAGGCCTCTCGCTCGGCTTTATCTTCGTTCCACTTACGACGGTTACGCTTAGTGCCGTTCCCAATCCCGAACTCGCAAACGCAACCGGCATCATGTCGCTCGTTCGTCAGATCGGCGGCAGTTTCGGGATTGCGATTCTTACAACATTGCTGTCCCGCCAAATGACGACGGTTTCGGAAGCGCTTGCGAGCGGAGTCACCAAGACCCATGGCGTGCCGATCGCCGTTCTCAGTCAAATCGTCAACGTAAACGCGCAGGTCATTGCCTACGACTTTCTCTTCCGTTTGACCGGGCTAATCTTCGTTATTTGTGTGCCTCTGGTGTATTTCTTGCGCGCATCGCGCCGGCCCGGGGCTGCAGGAGGCTCGGTTCCAGCACTCGCAATGGAGTAGCGTATGCCGCTCCGCACGTTTGCCAGCGATAACGCCGCGCCCGCCCATCCGCGTGTGCTGCAAGCGATTGTGAATGCGAATTCCGGGCACGCCGTCTCGTACGGCGCCGATGACTGGACCGCGCGCGCGACGCGACGCTTCCAAACCGTATTCGGCGACGATAGCGACGTGTATTTTACGTTCAACGGTACGGGCGCGAACGTAATGGCACTCTCCTCGCTCCTGCGGCCCTACGAAGCCGTCATTACGCCCTCTTCTTCACATCTGCACACCGACGAATGCGGCGCGTTCGAGCGCTTTTCCGGTTCGAAAATATTACCGGTCTCTACGGCCGACGGCAAGCTACGCATCGCCGACCTGGAGCCGTACTTGCATTCGTCCAAAGAAGAACATCACGTACAGCCGCGGGTGATCTCGATTTCGCAATCCACCGAATACGGCGGGGTCTACGAACTTGCCGAGCTAACGGAGCTGTGCGCGTTTGCGCATGACAAGGGATTACTCGTGCATATGGACGGCGCGCGAATTTCCAACGCAACCGCCGCGCTCGGCGGCGCGTTGCGGGCCGGCACGCGCGATGCCGGCGTTGACGTCCTCACGTTCGGCGGAACCAAAAACGGAATGCTCTTCGGCGAAGCCGTCCTCTATTTTGATAAACGGCTTCACAACGGCGGGGCCCGTTTCGCACGCAAGCAAAGCATGCAACTTGCCTCCAAGATGCGCTACATCGCCGCACAGTTCGACGCATTGCTCGAAGACGACTTGTGGCTAGCGAATGCCCGGCATGCCAACGCGATGGCTCAATTCCTCGAAGCGCGCGTACGTGTCATCCCGGGCGTGCAAATCCAATACCCCGTGCGCTGCAATGCGATTTTCGCGCGGCTTCCGGCGCACGCCCTCGCAACGCTGCAGTCACAGTTCTTTTTTTATGTGTTCGACGAACTCAACTCGGAAGTCCGGTGGATGACGACGTACGAAACAACTCCGGACGACATCGAGGCATTCGGCTCGGCGATCGAAGCGTGTCTTGCAGTTCAGTCGCCGCGACGCGCCGTTTTGAAGTAGTTACCTAAAAAAGCCGTAGCGTGCCGCTTCGATCGCGCGCAGCCTCCAGCGCTGTTCGTAGTTGAGTTTCATTATCGCGTTGCGCGCCCTTTGCACCGGCGGCTGATGTTTGACGATCAAACGCTCCATGTCGCGAAAGTAGCTTGCGTTTTCCCGGCGGTCTTGCTCGATGAAGGCCAGTGCGGCCGCCGGATGCTTGCCGTCAAAACGCATACATTTGCGCCACCACTCGGAAAAGACGCGTTCCGCCGCGTCGTAATCCGCGTGAAAATCCGCGGCGTGCGCGTCTTGAACGCTCAGCAACGTTCCGGCCGCGCCGAGCGCAGCGTACTGCGCTTCGCGACGCGCCGTCTGCGCAAACGGCACGACGTGCCCGTAGTGTGCGTAAACGTAAGGAAGAGCCACCCGCTTGCCCGGAACGCCGGTGAGTTGCTCGTGAACGCGCCCCTTCCACCGGGCCGCGGGCGACCAGCGAAAAAACATCATGCGGCGTTCGATGGAGAGATACCGGTCGTACGTTTTGAAGAAATGCCAGGTGTAGCCATCGACAAACCCGACCGCCTGGGGCAGCGAACCGAGCTTCGAACGAATTTTTGCGACGCGTTCGCCGTGTACTTCATCCGCGTCGATGAATGCAATCCACGTATCCGTATCCGCCGCGGTGTCCAAATCGAAGCAGGCGTTGCGCGCGTCTTCGAACGTGGTGAACGTCGTGCGCACCATGCTCATGCGACCGCTTTGCGCAAAAGCGCTCGATTGCAAGGCCGGCAGAGCCGGCGCATCCGTTCCCAGACCGGAGTTCTCGTTGACGAAGAGATGGTCGACCGCGGGGTCAACGCTCGCAAGCATCGACGGCAAAAATGGCTCCGCTTTGGCCCCGACGATCAGGTGTGCCACTACTCTTGTCACGATACAAACTAGGGTTAGTGCTTCAAAGAGGAAGCCCCCACTAAGCCGGGCGAAGTCGCGGCGGTGAACGTTCGCTTCGTGCAGCTTTTTGCGTGGGCCGCAGTCCTCGGCGTCGCCGGCGTTCTTGTCTGCAATCCCGTCGCAAGCGAAGTGCGGACGGTGGCCGTCTTGCACTTCCACCCGAACGCGATGGCTGCCCCTACCGCAGCTCCCGCACACAACCTGCATGGCGAAACGTCGCTTCCGGCGGCGGGAGCAGCTCTGCAATCGCGCCCGAAGACGGCGCCTTCGCTGCGTCCGGTTCTTCCGCGGTGGTTGCACCGCCGGCATCTCGCCTGAAGCGGATCCACCTCTGCACCGGAATTCTCGAACGCGCAGGACGCATTTTACTCGTCGCTTCGCGGTATCCCAACCACGCTGAGGCGCTTTGGAATCTGCCCGGCGGACGTCAAGGGGAGAACGAATTGCTTCCGCAGGCGCTCCAGCGCGAGTTCATGGAAGAAACAGGACTAGAAATTGGCGTCGGCGCGTTATTGTACGTGAGCGAGTCTTACGACGGGGCCACTCAATTCACAAATGCAACGTTCGGCGTAATGGGCGACGGCGAGCCGCACATTCCTGTGGACGACGCGCACGCCGTCGCGTTTGAATGGGTCGACAAAGAGCAGCTTGCGCAAAAAATTGCGGTGCGCGTGGTGCGCGAACCGCTGGTGGGCTATCTCGCCGGTAACACGCGTCGCTATTACGGATACGCGGAGGCCGGCATTTCAATCGAATTTGCCGACTGACGCCGGGACCATTCGCCGCGGTCCATGACATGATGCAGCACGTCTACAGGCTGCCCCCCCACCGAGGCACCGTGGTGAACCAAGCCCGCATCGCGAAAACCCAAGCGGTCCAGCACTCGTCGCGACGCTGCGTTTTCGGGAACGCAGTATGCGCTGAGCCGCTCCACCTCGCCCTGCTGGAAAGCTTCGTCGACAAGCGCACGAACCGCTTCGGTTGCGATGCCGCGGTCACGGTGTTCGCGCATAACGCTGTAGCCGATCTCACCGGCGCGCAGACCGCGTTCGGAGACGCGTAGCGACAGCCAGCCGAGCGGACTGCGACCGCCCTGCAAGTAGACGAGCCACTCAAACCGTCCCGATGCGCCGGGCCGGAGCGCTTTCGGCCGTTTGGAAACCATCGACGTAAATTCTTCCATTCCAGCGCTTGGAAGGTCCTGAAAGTCGCGCAGAGCCGGTGCCTGCAATATGCGCCACAACGCACGTGCGTTTTGCACGGAAACCGGCGTCAAGCGCAGCCGCTGCGTTCGTAGCGTTCGCACTATTTCAGAGTGAGATCCGTAAAGCTTCGGGCCATCCAATTTCCTTGTGCATCCGGCAGCGGTGAGAAGCGTACGCGGTCGCCCGTTCGCGCGAGGAGTGCTTGCGGGCCGGCTGAGGCGACTTTGTAAATACGATGTTCCCCGCGAAGCGTAAAATACACATCCGAGCCGAGGCTCGAAATCCGGTCCAGCGTGCCTGCGACGTTGGCTTGAAACTTCGCCTGCGGCGCACCGCCTTCGGCAAACGCGCGATACATCGCAAGCGCATCGGTCTCTGGAGCCGGACTGTTGACGTTCCCAATGGTAACGTGGCCGGTGCGCGCTTCGACCAACGCCAACGATTGATACTTCCCGCTATCGGCAACGAGCGGAACGATCCACGTATTGCGCCCGAAGATGTTTGAAAGAATCGGCTGCGTCGGCAAAAGCCGTCCTTGCCGCACGATCGGATTCGATGCGATCGCGCGCTGCGCTCCCTGCGAGCTAAACTCACCGCCCGACGCCGTATAGTAGGTCATCTTGCCGGTCACGGTGTCCATATACGTAAACCCCGTCATCGACTGGTCGCTGGCCGCCGGCGAGGAATGATCGACGAACCACACAAACTTGCCGCCCGCGAGCAATCCGAAGACTTCATCGCGCGCCGGCAAATGCACGTCGCGTTCGCCTAAGCGCGCATTCCACCAGCCGTGCACGTACCGCCCGAACCAGGTGTTGTATTGCAGCGCAAGGTCCGGCGGCACGACCCGACTCACCCAGGCCGGCAACCCGGCAAAATCCGCTGCGGGGATGCGGCGCATTTGGCCGGTTGCGGGGCTGACGATGACGACTGCCGTAACCCGCTGCCCGCTCCACCCAACGGTAGGCCGTCCCAAGGTTACCAAATATTGGGGCGTGCCGCGGTCGTCCAGTTGGAGCGTTTGTTCGAGAATTTGCTCGAAGCCGTAGCGCATGTAGACGTGCCGGTAGAGGTTGTCGTTAAGGAGCGCAGACGGTATATACCGCATATCTTCGCGCTGACGGACTTCCGTGCCGGCGTTCGGATTTTCCGCATTAACGATGATGACGCCCGGGCTCGTGCGCCGCAAAAACCATTTAATGGGATCGCGAAATTCAAGTGGTGCAACCCATTCCAGCTGCCCGGCGACGACTTGAATGTTGAACGTCCCGACTTCGTAGTAGGCGCCGAGTTGGCCGATCACTTTATCGCCCGCAAACGTCGCGGATTCTTCGGGAACGATGCGCAGATGCGCGAGCGGCGCACTCGGTGCTTGACCGCTCGTGCTGCTCACGTCGACCAAGTCGCGCAAACCGCTTGCGTTCAGGATGGGGAGAATCTGCAACAAGCCGGCAAATGCGAACAGCGTCAGCACGACGATACCGTACGGGCGCAGAGGCGTGCGCCGGATCGATACCACGCGGCGGGCGGCGACCGCCGTCCGGATGCCTTCCCATAAACTGTAAAGCGCGTTCGGGATAAGCGTGTAGAGTAGCAACACGAACGCCTGCGGAAACACGAGAGCGGGCATTTGATCGTAGACGAATAGCAATACGAGCGGCACCCCGACGATCAGGCGCCGTCGCTGACCGGGCCACCAAGCGCGCGAAAAATCGAGATTAATGAGTCCCACGCACAGAAACAGCGTTGCGGCCAAAAGCACCATCTTGCGGAGTTACGCGGCGGGCGTGATTGCGGCCTTGGGGGGCTTTATGGATTTAGCAGCAGCGATCCGGGCGGGACGTACCGCGGAAGTTGATTTTAGCGGAACGGTCACGACGTCCGCCAGATTTTTTATGGGCACACACACGCGAGCCGAGCATGAAACCTTCGGCGTACGTACTCGGTGCGGGCGCGTCCAAATTATCGACAACGTCGACCTCGCGCCGCGCGTTCCCGTGCGGCCGGGCGACCGCATCGACGTGCGCGGCGAATACGTGCACGATCCGGGAAAAGATCCGATCGTGCACTGGACGCACCACGATCCCGAACACCTCCACGAAGACGGCTTTATTCGACTCCGTGGGCGGGTTTACGCTTAGTCTCTTTGTGGAGTGCAATCAATTCGGGAATGGTGACGAATCGGAATCCGCGCGCCTTAAGTTGCTCCACGATCATCTGCGTGGCTGCGATGTCTTCGCTGCGGTCGCACACGTGCGGATTTAGCGATCTCGCCGCGCACAACTGCCCCCGGTTGCCGTCGTGCAGCACGACGATGGAGCCGTCCTTTACGTTGGGCACCACGCGGCGTGCAATCGTCGGCGCGCCGGGGTACTCCCAGTCGTTCGGCAACGGTACCGACCACATAATAACGGCATAGCCCAAGCGTTTCATCGCATCGACCACGCGCCAATCGCGTGCTCCGAACGGCGGGCGCATAATATGTGGACGGGTGCCGGTCGCGCGTAGGATTGCGGCATCCGTACGCTGCATCTCAGTCCGCATCTGGCTTCGCCGCAGGACGACAAGATGCGCGTGATCCCACGTGTGGTTTCCGATTGCATGTCCTTCGGCCGCCATGCGTTTGACGGTCTTCGGGTACGCTTGGGCGGCGCGCCCGACGAGAAAGAAGGTTGCGTGCACGCGTTCTTTTTTTAGAACGTCTAGGATCAGGTCGGTATACGGCGGGTTTGGGCCGTCGTCGTACGTCAGCGCCACAACGCGTTCGTCGGAAGGACCGCTTACCACGGTCGGCCCGAACATTTGATTGGTCGGATCTTCAAACAGGCGATATGCACCGAAGACGAGCAGCGCTAAGAACGCTACGGCAATCCCAGCGCGTAACAGGTATTTTTTGCGGCGCAGCGTCAATGGCCCGAGCGGACCGCAGCTTGAACCTGAGCGACTTTCTTGCGAAAGTTCGGCGTCCCGAAATCACGGAAATCGTTGACGAGCTGCTGGTAGCGGGGGTCCGCAAGCGACGTGCTGGATAAGCCGACCAGGTTGGGCGTGGGTTTGTTGCGGTCGAGATGGATGTGGAACTGACGCCCCGCGGTTGTTGCGAGATAGTGCGGATCCGTGAAGGTGACCGTTCGCGAACCGTGTTCGTTTTGTACGGCTTGCGCAATGTGCAGCGTGTAGTGCGCGGACGTATTGCCGCGCTGCGGACGGTTGGAGACTTTCCAGATTCCGTCTTGCTCGAGGGTTTGAAATAGCACGGGCACGGTCATTGTGGCGGTCATCGGTGATTCGATCGTGTAGGTTTTGCCTTTGGTGTTGGTGATCCGGTACGACGCGCGCGAGCGGCCGTTGAGATCTTCCATGCGATACTCTTCGCTGTCGATGAGACCCGAGTCGTATTTGACGGTCATGCTCAGGTGCACGTCGCTCGCCGATCCGCGCACCTGTCGGACCGCGTGATACCGGGCACTTTCGGGACCCGCAAAAATGAACCAAGCCATGATCGCCATGACGAGCGCCAGCGCGCCGATAAACCAAGAAACGGGAAAACGCATCTACCCCTGCACCTTCAGCGCCGCGGACGCACGTTCGTCCAGCACGTGGTTAACGAGCGCATCGGCGAGCTTGTTCTCCTTGCGCGGGACGTGCCGCAGGTCGATATGGGTGAACTCGCGCATGAGTTTTTTGGCTCTTTGATAGAACGGTTGCAGGTCCGGATGCTTGACCCGGTACTCTCCCGTGAGTTGTTTGACGACCAGCTCGCTATCCAGCCGGACGGCCAGACGTTCGATTCCCAGCTTGCGCGCCGCAGCCAACCCGTCGACCAGGCCGTTCCATTCCGCTACGTTATTGGTTGCAATTCCGAGATAGGTCCCGACCTCGCCGACGACCGCGCCGTCAGGGGCGACGAGTACCGCGCCGGAGGCAGCGTGCCCGGGATTTCCGCGCGAGCCGCCGTCCGCAAAAAGCGTGGCTTGAATTTCTGCTGTGGGGAAGAGCGAATCCATCGCCGCCCCATTCGCCGCGATGTCTAGGGTTGCTTTTGAAACCCGAGCGAGAGCGAATTAATGCAGTACCGGGTGTGCGCGGGTCCCGGACCGTCATCGAAGACGTGTCCGAGATGCGAATCGCAACGCTTGCAGCGGACTTCGGTGCGCTTCATTCCGTGCGTCCGGTCCTCAATGAGGGTGACGTTCGCTTGGGTTTCCGGATGGGTGAAGCTGGGCCAGCCGCAGCCGGAATCGTATTTGGCATCCGAACCGAACAACTCGAGGCCGCACGCACCGCACGTGTACATTCCGGAGTCTTTGTTCTTGAGCAGCGCACCGGTGAAGGGCCGCTCGGTAGCCGACTCGCGCAGCACGGCATACTGCTCGGCAGAGAGTTCCGCCCGCCACTGCGCGGCGGACTTTTGGACGTCGGTTTTGGTCTGGTTTGTCATGACAATCCTATAACGCCGCGCCGGGCGGTGCGGATTTACGAGTGCGCCGAGTAGCGTTGCTGGCCGGGCATCCACTGCGCGACGCTTCCGTCCTTCATCACGAACGTTTCGCACCCGTCGACCTCCGGATTGAAGTCGCTGTTACGGGCCTTGGTCGCTTCAGGATCCACGCCTCCGTCCTTGCGGGCCGTCGCGCGGGCTTGCGTATACGAGAATTGCGGTGATTTTGCCAACACGTTAAGAGCGCCGGCCAGCCGCTGTGCATCGGTCATGAGGTGTAACTACGACACATGAAGGGAACAGGTCTCTAATGCGCTCAAGACTTTGTTCGCTCGTTCTTTTGCTCGCGCTGGCGGGCATTGCCGGGCGTGCCTCTGCCGCCCCCCTTCCAAAGGTCGACCGAATCGTCGTCATCGTCTTGGAAAACCAGGAAGCGACGAGTATTCTCACCGGGGATCCCGCCCAAAGCAAGACGCCGTTGCTCCGCGCGATCGCGCGGCACCAGCGTATCGCCGCCAATTATTTCGGCATCCGCCACCCCAGCGAGCCGAACTACGTTTCGATGATCGGCGGCGATACGTTCGGTTTCGACAGCGACGCCGGCAGCTGCTTCACACGCAAAATCAAACTGAAGTGCCATAAAACCGATGCGCGTAACCTCGTTGACGACTTGGAAAGCAAACACATTTCTTGGACGGCATTGATGCAGTCCATGCCGTCGCCCGGCTTTTTGGGTGGCGACTATTTTTTCAATACGAGCTATGCGGAAAAGCATAATCCGTTCATCTTCTTCTCGAATATCGCGCAAAATAAAGAACGCATGTCGCACATCCGGCCCATGTCCGATCCCGGTTCCATCAAGCCGGTTCTCGCTAATGCAGCGAATGCGCCTAGATTCTTGTACGTCGTTCCGGATTTGTGCCACGACATGCACGGCGCAACCCGCTGCCTGGAGAAAGACGAACTGTATAAAAACTCGGACGCCTACGTTGCCGCGCTTATCAAAAACATTTTGGCGGCGCCGGCATTCACGGATAATAGTGCAATCGTCGTCACGTTTGACGAAGGCACGAGCGACGGCGGATGCTGCGGGTTACACTCCGGCGGTGGGCGCGTTGCCACGATCGTAATAAAGAAACGTCCGGGCGTCTTCCGCTCGAACGTTTCTTACAATCACTACTCGCTTTTAACGACGGTCGAAACCGTGTGGGGTCTAAAACTTCTCGGACACACGGCAGACCGCAATCGCGACGGAAAGCTGCGCTTCCCGCCGATGCTCGACCTACTCTCGCATTAAAAACTAACCGCCGGGACTTTCGACTCCGGGTTCGAGCGCGGCACATTCGGCGCCGCTCTGATCGCAGGCACGGCAATGGCGTCCTTGGTGGACGTTCATCGAATGACCGCACGCCGGGCAATTGGTAATCCGTATCTCTTCCATAGCTCGATGATACCCATTATCGGGCTTCATCTCTTACCGGTTTGAGTTTTGGTTTCAGAGCCATTTCGATGGCTTCTTGCGTCGTGAGGTTTTGGTCTACGCAAAACTGTGCTAAGAGTTCGGCGGTTTTAGCGGAAAGTTCGATATCGAACTTCATAGGAAAACGCTTTCACCACCCAGGGATGGAATCCAATGCTGCGCCTTCCCACTGCCGATAGCAAGACCGATATTACGAGTGAGCGCGAAACGCGCCCACTCGCCTCCTGCTTTTAGTCCGGGTTGTTACCCTCGACCGCGTTCTCGATGACCTTTCCCGATTTGGCATCGATGCCGACTTCGTAGGTTTTGGCGCCTACTTTGATGTCGAAACTGTAACGCAAGCCGCCCTTTTCGTTTTCGAGTTCCTGATCGACGATTTTTCCATGGACGGCGCGCAGCGCTGTGATTCGTGCCTGCGCTAACGAAACGGTTGCGCCCTTGGCCAGTTCGCTACCCTTGAAATGGCTCTGCGCAAAGGCGGGCGCGCAGAGGGCGATTCCCAGGCCGGCGACGGCGAAAGTACTTTTGAAATTCATTTTAAAAGGCTCCTCAATAAAGCGGTTTGAACTGCCTTCATTCTACATGTCACAGATGACGTCAAGATGAACGAAACGACACGCTCGAAGCATCCGCTGAGCGGAGTCATTGCGGCAACCCTAACGCCGCTTGGGCCGGATTTGAGAATCGACGTCGACAAGGCGTGCGCGTATTACGAGTGGCTCTTAGAAAACGGCTGCAATGGCCTAAACGTGTTGGGAACGACGGGCGAGGCAATGTCGTTTCCCGTAGCCGAGCGCGCAGCACTAATGCGGGGCCTCGCTTCGCGCGGGTTGCCCGTGCATCGCATGATGGCCGGGACCGGAGCGTGCGCGCTTGCCGATGCCGTGCACCTCACGCAAGTTGCCGTCGAGTGCGGCTTCGGCGGCGTGCTCCTTATGCCGCCGTTCTTCTTTGAAGACATATCTGATGACGGGGTGCTGGCGTTTTACGATGCGCTCGCACGCGGCGCACGACTTCGACCGAGTCAAGCGTATCTCTACAATTTTCCGAAATTGACCGGCATCACATTTACGCCGCGGCTCGTAGGCCGGCTGCTCGACGTGATTCCCATCGCCGGGATCAAAGACAGTTCGAACGACTTGCCGTATTGCCGCGAGTTGCACTATGCTTTTGCGGACCTCGCGATCTTTCCGAGTTCGGAGGAGTATCTGCGCGATTCGAAAGCGTCGGGCTTAGCCGGCTGTATTTCCGGAACCGTCGCATTGTGGCCGCACTTTGCGGGTGCGCTTTGGAACCGCGCCCAAGAGCCGCAAACAGAACCCTTGCAGGTGGAGATCGCATCGATGCGCGCCGAAGTCGTCGCGCATCCGCTGGTTCCGGCCGTCCGATACCTCACGGCGTTGCAGCAGAAAGACGCAACGTGGGAAAAACCGGTGCCGCCGCTCGAGCCCCTTGACGAAGCCGCGCGCCGCGCATTACAGTCGCTCGCATCCGTTTAAAGGACGCACTCGGCAATATGAGCGAAAATCGTGCCATGGCGACAGAGTCGATGCTGGGACCGCTGCCGCTCGTCTTGGGCGTCACCGGTCACCGCGATTTGCGCGAGGGGGACCGTGCGCGCCTGTTCGAAGTCGTCGCGCAAATTTTAGCCGGTTACCGGAAACGCCTTCCGCATACGCCGATCGTTCTTCTTTCACCGCTCGCCGACGGCGCCGACCGTCTCGTCGCACGTGCCGCACTACATGCCGGTGCCAAACTCGTCGCCGCGCTCCCAATGGACGCCGAAAAATTCAAGGCCACGCTTACGGATTCCGGCGCCGGGGAAGACTTCGACGATTTGCTCGCGCGCGCAACGACGCGTTTCGTCGTTCCGCCCCTGAATGCGGAATTGGATTGGAGTACCGCGGCGCCCGAGTTATTGTATTCAAATTGCGGCGCCTATGTGGCGAGCCGGTGTACGGAACTTATCGCTCTTTGGGACGGACAAGACCAAGCCGGCGACGCCGGAACGGCGCAGGACGTGCGCTTCATGCTCGAAGGAGTGGGCGAGCCGCTCGTACCTACGGGTTACGACCTCGACCCGCGCTTAACAGGTCCGGTCGTTCGCGTCGTAACGCCGCGCATGAGTAATCCGATCCCGGTTGGCGCGCCGTTTAGTGTCGAACGTCTTTTTCCGCACTTTAGCGATAAGGAGCTGGACTTTTCGGGAGAATATGACCGCGTGCTCACGCACATTGAAGCCTACAACGTCGACGTGTTGGAAATCGGCGGCGGGGTTGCGGCCGCAGGCGCGCAGATGCAATCTCTGCAGAGTCTTACCGAGCAAATATCCCGGAAATATCAACGGCGCACGTACGCGATGATCTTGGGCATGCTCGCAATGGTGTTCGCAGCAGTCGTATCGTTCAATCTCTATACCGGGGGGATGGCAACCTCGCTTTCGATGGTTGCTGCGTACATTACGATTCTCATTGCCACCTTTGCATTGTACCGCTTCAGTCAGAAGCGCGCGTGGCAAGACCGCTATCAAGACTACCGGTCCCTCGCCGAGGCCATGCGCGTGTCTACGTTTTGGACTCGCGCCGGCATCACCGCTTCGGTCGCCGAGGAAGTGGAGCGCATGCAGCGAGGAGAAATCGATTGGCTTCCGATTGCAATTCGAGCGCTCATCGAGCCGTGGTGCCGCACCGCGCGCAACGCCGACGTTGCGGTCCTGGATTCGATATTCAAGGATTGGGTGGCGGATCAAGCTGCGTGGTACGCCGGCCGCGTCGCTCAAAAAAAGCGTTATAGTACGTACACGCGAATGGCCGCGACCGTTTTGTTTATTTTTGGCGGTGCTGCGACGCTCGTTGTCGCCTTGTGGCCGGTCATGCAGCGGGACGAACATTTAAAACACTACATCTTATTCGCTAGCGGATTACTTGCCGGGCTGAGCGGAATCGCTTCCTACTATGCCGACAAGCGTGGTTGGACCGAAGAGGTACAGGAGTACGATCGCGTCGGCGCACTCTTCGCCCGCGCTCGCAAAAAGATGGCCGGTCTTTTAGCGGCTCCACTCTTATCGCCCGAAACTTCCGCGCGCATTCAAGTCATGCTCTACGACCTGGGACGAGAGGCGTTGCGCGAAAATATCAACTGGCGCAACATGCACCGGCAGCGGCCGATAAAGTTGCCGCATGCCTAAACGTGAGCCGGCGCCCGTGTTTATCAGCTACTCTACGCACGACCGCGAGAGCGCCGTCGCAATTTGCGAGCAATTTGAAAACGCCGGCATCGGGTGCTGGATCGCACCCAGAGACATCGAGCCCGGCCAAGATTGGTCTGCGGCGATCCCGCCGGCCATCGATTCCTGTTCTGTTTTCGTGCTCGTTTTTTCGGCGCAGTCGAACGCATCGAAGCAAGTGGTGCGCGAGGTCCATCTAGCGCAGACCGCCGAGAAACTTACGATGCCGCTGCGCGTCGATGCGACGGAGCCAACCGGTGCGTTGCGTTATTTGTTATCGGGTCTGCATTGGCTTGACGCGCCTGTCGATGAACGGCCGCAGAAAATAACCGAACTCATGACGAGAGTGCGAGACGCTCTCTCGAATTTCCCGGCAGAAGCGCCGGGAACGGCACGGCCGGCCGGGTCTGCGGTGGATCCCACACCGAATAACTTGCCCCGTCAGGTCAGCACGTTCGTCGGACGCGACGAAGATCTCGCGGAAGTTCGCAAGATGCTTCAAAGTGCGCACGTCGTTACGTTGGTCGGCACGGGCGGCGTCGGCAAAACGCGCCTGGCGACTCAGGTTGCCTCGCGGCTTTTACCTGATTTTCCCGACGGCATATGGTACGTTGAGTTGGCACCGATCGTCGACCCGACTCTGGTCGCTGGCGCAGTCCTTGCAATCCTCGGAGTGACACAAAGCCCCAGCGACGATCCACTTTCCATCCTTACCGGTACGCTCAAACGACAGCGCGTACTGCTCGTCCTAGACAACTGCGAGCATGTCATTGAGGAAGCGGCTCGCGTCGCCTCGGCAATCCAGCGCGCGTGCGCCGGTGTGAAGATCGTCGCGACCAGCCGCGAGGTGCTCAACATCGCAGGCGAGCACGTGTACCGTTTGCCTTCGCTCGGCGTACCGCCCGCGGACGCACACTTGAGCGTCGAAGAGGCGCGCAAGTATGCCTCGATTGCGTTGTTCGAAGAGCGCGCATCGGCAGTCCAGGCAACCTTTCGACTGACGCCCGAAAATGTTGCTGTCGTCGGGAATGTCTGCCGCCGCTTGGACGGCATCGCGCTCGCAATCGAACTCGCGGCGCCCCGCGTCAAAATGCTGACGGTGGACCAGCTCGCGCAGCGTCTTGACGAGCGGTTCAAAATTCTCACCGGCGGAGACCGGGCGGCGCTTCCGCGCCAGCGGACCATGCGCGCCCTCATCGATTGGAGCTACGACCTTCTCTCCGATCACGAAAAAGCGCTCTTCCGCCGGATCGGTGTTTTTGCCGGCGGATTTACTCTCGATGCCGCAAGCGAAGTGTGTACCGATGAGGCCATCCCAACTTGGGACGCATTCGACTTGCTGTGCGCATTGTTCGATAAGTCACTTATCGCCACTGAACTTGAAGGAACGCAGCAGCGTTACCGGATGCTCGAGTCGATGCGCCAGTACGCGCGCGAGCGACTGCTGACAAGCGATGACGCAGCCTCGCTTTTCGAACGATACGTTGCGTACTTTAGCGCCGTATCGGAACGCGCCTACGAAGAATTCGACCGCGCACCCGCCCCAAACTGGTTGCAGATATTGCAACCCGATCTCGATAATTTCCGGGTAGCACTCACGTGGGCGCTTACGGAAAAAAATGACGTCTTGCTGGGTGCAGCGATGGCCGGAGCTGTGGCACCGGTTTTCTTGCGCCTCTCTCTCTTGGCGGAGGGAATCCGGTGGTGTGAGGCTGCGCTCGCAACAGCCGTCGACCTGCCGTTTTCCGTTGAAGCCCGTTTACAATATATCTTGTCAATGCTTTCCAACAATAGTGGATTGTTCCATAAAGCGCGCTGCGCCGTAAAGCGCGCCGTAGAACTTTATCGGCAAACCGACGACGCTCGCGCGTTGACGCGTGCGCTTTCGCAACTTGCTCAACACCTCGCGCGTGAAGAGCTTTTTGAAGAGGCGCGCGCCGCTGCGCAAGAAGGAATCGCGAAGGCGCGTGAAATTGGGGACCCGCGTTTGCTGGCCGGCACACTGCAACGTTGTGCAACGGCCTTCGATCCAACGATGGTTGAAAAGGCGCGCGAAGAATCTGCAGAAAGCGTCACTATTTTTCGCTCGCTAGGCCGGGACGAAGAAACCGCACGGGCCTTAAATTGGTGGGCTGAAATCGAAGCAGCCGCGGGCTGTTACGAGCGCGCCATCACCATCTGTCAGGAATGTCTAAATCTTACGGCCGCGGCCGACACGCGCCCGTTCGAACTGTGCAACATTACGTGCTACGCGATCGCGCTCGGGGATTTTGAACGAGCCAAAAGATGGGGGGTCAAAGCTTTGAAGACTGCGATCCAGGTAGAACATTCAATGCTAATTCCAATTGCGATCCTTTGCATTGCCTGCATCGCAAATAACGAGAACGATTGCGAAACGGCGGCGCGTTTATTCGGGTACAGCGCGGCGCGGTTTGCCGCGATGGAGTCTCCGCTCACCCCGACGGAACAAGTTCCCTTCGACATCCTGCGCGGGCGTCTGGAAAAAGCGCTCACGGAAGGGGGAATGCGGGCGCACATGGCAGCCGGAGCAGCCTTGTCGCAAGATCACGCAATTTTCGAAGCATCGCAGGTAACAAATGCAGTCGAAAAAATGGGTATTTAGGCGCTCCACGCTTCACCAACCCTCTGCTAGAATTGGAGTGATACGCTCTCACTCAAAGGGGTATTCGCATGGACTTCTACATGACACCGCGGGTTTTGCATTCTTACATTGAATTGTCGCTTTACGACGAGGCATCGGGTTTTGTCTCGACAACCGTGGGCGACTTGGACGACTGCGCACCCGGCGACACGGGCGGCAACGGTTTCGCATCCCCATTCGCGAAAAACTGCTAGTTAGGGTGCGGTCCACTCCGTAGCGG
>JALZBM010000109.1 GCA_030947385.1 Vulcanimicrobiota bacterium | reverse complement strand
GCCAATGAACACGCGATTTTAGCCGCCATTCGCAGCGCACATGCGAGCCCGTTGGGATCGGCATCTCGGCGCGCCACGATGAGCAAACCGGGCACGGCGAGTGGTCAGCAGGGCTGAACCGCCGGGGAGAAATCGTTTGCCGAACGTTGGCCACTGCGCCTGCTAGGGGTTTCGGCGAAAGCGGTGATTGGGGCGCCCGGCAGGTCTCGCACCTGCGAAGAGGGTAACAGAGGGGTCGCGGCCGGGCGATTAGCTCAGGGGTAGAGCACTTGCATGACACGCAAGGGGTCGTTGGTTCGAGACCATCATCGCCCACCATTTCGGAAAATCCGCAGACAATGTTTGCGGGTTTTTTCTTTTTCCCGAAGTCGCTACTCGAGCGGGACTGCTAAGGATGGGGTTCGGAGGCGCGGTTACGCATGAGATTTTGTTGTGGAGCCCAAACACACCAACCATGGTGTGTTTGCGAGACCGTGCACTATAAGCTTTGAGTTCGAATAGGCGGCTGCAATGGTCATAGCAGCACTACTACCATTCATCTTCACAACGTCGCTACTTATAGCGGCCGATACGGCACAACAACCGGTTCCTAACCCGGCAATGCTCACTTACGGTTTCCGCGGGCCGAGCAAAACGTACTCGGTCGACTGCTGGAGCGCTCCGGAGGCGCGCGGCACATGGTTGGCCGTTACTGAATCAACCTACACGACACAGCCGGCGTTGATCTACAATCCCGTTCCGCCGCGCTTGGAAGACTTTCGGGCAAGAATTCTCTACTGCTTTGCCTCCGATGGGAAACCCGGACTCATCTCCGGCGCACCTCCCGGCCTACTCCTTCCACCCGGCACCCGCGTCGAAGTTCGAACAAGCATACTCGTATTGATGCGCCACGTCGTTGCCGGAAAGGACGAACTTCTCGCCGAGCAGTTAGCTCTCGGCGACGAAGGATGGCTGGAGTCCGGCCCTGAGGGCATCGTTGCTCACTTGTCACCGCACCAAATAACGGTCTATCCCGCTGGTGCCAGGCTAACGGTAGGACGTGGCTCTGAGGTCGGGTTTTACCGTCCGGGAATAAAACTCACTCCGCCGACCCACGTAGGCGTGCCGGATGGATGCTCGGCATTGGTCTACGACAACAACGGCCGTTCGAAAACGCTTCACTACGCGCAAGACTGCACGAAGGTCGCTGCGTCAAAACCCTGGACCGCTAAGCACTGACACATCTTCACACGACCTAAATAACTTCTTGCTATTCTGCGGGAATGAGAATCTTCAACACGGGCGTCATGGTCGGCGCTTTCCTTTGCGTTATCCTAACCTCAACTAGTGTCAAAGCACAGACGCCGGGGCCGACGCCGGGCGATGCAGCGTTCGCGGCGGGGAACTTCGATGCAGCGGCATCTGCTTATACCGCGGCGCTTGCGATCAATCCGGATGACCCGAACGCGGAATTGGGAATCGGTACCACCGAACTCTACCGCAATCATGTCGCGGGCGCCCGTACGCATCTGCTACGCGCCGTATCCTTGGATCCCGGTTCTTCGATTGCACGGGCGCGTCTAGCCGCCATTGTGAAACGGACCGGAGGGCCCGAGGACTACCACATTGCATTCACTGCCCCGCAAGCACGCATTCCGCTGATCGCCATCGATCCGTTGCCGACGTTTAAAGCGAAGATTAACGGCGTATCGGTAACGCTCCTCATCGATACCGGCGGCCCTCACCTCGATTTGAGCGAATCGGCCATCAAGCGGCTCCATCTCGCGACCAAAGCGGCCGGGATCGGAGTCTTTGCAGGCGGCTTACGAGCGCCGGTCCGTAGCGTTCACATCGACCGTTTCGAAGTTGCTGGTCTCACCGTGCGGGGCATCCCCGGGGGCGTCATTCCGTCGCAAGGCGCATTCCCCGGCGTCGACGGAATTCGGCACCGATTTTCTCTACCATTTCCTCTCATCGATCGACTACGAGCACCACCTTCTGGTCCTACGCCCGGTATCGGACTCCGCAGTATTTCTCGCCTCTGCCGCCGCGGCGGGCGCCACGATGGTCCCCATGTGGCTCGCCGCAGACCATTTGATGCTTGCACGCGCACACGTCAACACGGCGCCGGACGGCTTATTCCTTATCGACACGGGTGGCCCGGGAATCGGCGTGGACCTTAGAAAATCCTCACTAGCCGCAGCTGCCATAACGCCGGATGCCTCGCACCCCGAAACCATGCGCGGAGGCGGCGGCAGCACACAGGTCCTGCGATTTATAGCGTCGAGCGTAACCATCGGCAAGGTAACGCAACACAATCTGCCGGGAGTGTATTTGCCGGCCGGAGGCTTCGACAAAATGTTTCCGTTTGTCGTTGCGGGCACAATCTCGCATGAGTTTTTTCGGCATACGGCGGTAGCATTCGACTTCGCGTCCATGACGCTCGTGCTAACATCGTACTGAGGGAGAATATGTGCCGCAACGCGTGCTGATCGTAGAGGATGACGAGAAGACCGCGCAGATCGTTCGGTCCTATCTCGTTCGGGAAGGCTACGCCGTGGAGATCGTCGCGGACGGGCTTTCGGCGCTTCGCGCGGCGCAGCGCGAGCTTCCTGCGCTCGTCCTACTCGACGTGATGCTGCCCGAACTCGACGGGATGGAAGTCTGCCGCTCGTTGCGCCGGTTGGGCGACGTCGCAATCATCATGTTGACAGCTCGCACCACCGAGGCAGACAAAATCGAGGGCCTTGGCGCGGGCGCCGACGACTACGTCGCAAAGCCGTTCAGTCCACGCGAACTCGTGGCTCGCATAAAATCGGTTTTGCGACGCTCCGGGAGCGACGTGCAAGCGGTCTTCGGCGATTTAGAGATTGGGCGGAGCGCGCGACGGGTGCGCGTGCGGGGCGCCGTGCTTGCGTTAACGCCCACGGAATATCGTGTCATCGATGCGCTGGCCGCTTCGGCGGGAACGGTACTGACCAGAGCCGATCTCGTAGAGCGCGCTTTGGGCTTCGAATATGACGGAGCGGATCGGACGATCGACGTTCACGTGCGCAACATCCGCAAGAAGATCGAAGCGGCCGGCGGCCGGCCGCAGGTGATTCGCACCGTATTCGGTTCCGGTTACGCACTCGATGCCGATGCGTAGTTTGCAAGTTCGTATCGTCGCTGCGATTGCTCTGGTTTGTGCTGCGACTCTTGCCGCAGTTGCCCTATACGTTGGCCGCGCGACGCTTTTGGTTCAAATCAATCCAGCGTCCGATATCGTCGTTGCGCGCGTGGCCTCGTCGATTGCGCCTTCTCTACGCAGCGGACATTCGACCGAAGCCATCCGCTCCCAACTGGCGCTTCTTGGTGCTCGATACGGCGCGCGAATGGTTGTCGTGAACGCCGCCGCGCACATTGCTTTGCTAGCGTCGGGACCCGTCGCCAGCAACGACCTGACGATTCAACCGGATGGTACCGTGGCGCTGAAGCTACGCCCGCCGGCTTTGCCTCGCCGCGGCGTCATCATGCTACGCGGCGGAACGGCAGTCGTCGACCAAGGGAAGCCTACGCCCTGGCGTGTTTTTATGCTTCCTTCGGCGCCGCCGCTCGACGTTTTGGATCCGGTCCGCGATTCCATCATCAACTCGATCTGGGAGAGCGCGGCGGTTGGATTCGCAGCCGCACTGACAATCGCGGTCGTGCTTGGATCCTCGATCGTCAAGCCGATTCGAACGCTCACCGACGCCGCGCAAGCAGTCAGTAGGGGCGTCATGACGCGCCGCGCACCGGTCCGCTCGCAGGACGAACTTGGCCGCCTTGGCAGCGCCTTCAATACGATGGCCGACTCGATCGAAACGATGGAACGATCGCGCCGCGTCATGATAACCGACGTTGCACACGAGTTGCGCAGTCCGCTTACCCGAATGATCGTTCAGCTTGAAGCGGCCGCCGACGGCCATATTTCACGCGACGAAGCTCTTTCCGGCGCGCACCAGGAAGCGCGCCGGCTCGAACGGATCGTAAACGACCTTCGCGATTTGAGCCTGGCAGACGCTCATGAGATTTCCATCCTTCGCAAGAAAATCTCGATGAGCGAGTGCATCGACGGCGCCATCGAACGCGCGATACAAAAGGCGAACGACGCGCAGGTCTCGCTTAAGCGCGCCGTCGCTCCGGATTTACCGGACGTGTGGGGCGACGAATTGAGAGTTGCGCAAATTCTCGATAATCTCTTGTCCAACGCGCTGCAGTACACGCCCGCCATGGGACGCATCAGCATCGGCGCGCGCGCGACTCCTTCGCATGTGGAATGTTTTGTTGCCGATGACGGTGCCGGGATTCGTGCCGAGGATCTCGCGCCAATCTTTGAGCGTTTTTACCGCGCCGATCCGTCACGTAGCCGTGCCACCGGTGGGAGCGGATTGGGTCTTGCGATCGTAAAAGCGTTCGTCGAAGCGATGGGCGGAACGATTCGAGCTGAAAGCGGGCTCGGAAATGGGTCGTGCTTTACTTGGACGCTCCCCAGGTCGGAACCACTCTCAGGCGCATAAGCACAGGAGTTCGCGTTCAATAGCCGCGTTTAATCGAGAGCATTTCTGCGTATTTTTTGCACGACATCAGCATCCAGGCGACAGCCAAAAGGAGCAGCAGGTATCGAAACTTTCCCGAGTGTTCGATCACTCCGTACATCCCGAGACAAACGTACAAACCCGCGTAGCACCCGTAGATGATGACGTCTTTTCGACATTTCCGCGCCATTTCCAACCGTTCGCGGGGCGTTGGGTCCGGCATCGTTATCATAGACCGGCCAGGCTTGCAAACTCCGCGTCCGTAAGGTTGAATGAGGCTGCCGCAACGTTGTCTTCCAGATGGTCGAGCGATGAGGTGCCTGGAATCGGAAGCATAACCGGAGAGCGTTTCAACAGCCATGCAATTGCCAGTTGAAACGGCGTGATCCCCTTGCTCTTCGCGACTCTTTCGAACGCGACGGCCTCGTTAACGTCACCCGCGCCAAGCGGAAACCACGGGATGAACGCAATGTCTTCGCGTTCACAAATTTCCAGAACGTCTTCGGAATGGCGATTCAGGACATTATATTGATTCTGTACGGAAACAATCCGTGCCACGGATTGCGCGGTGCGCAATTGCTCCACGGTTACGTTCGAAATTCCGATGTGGCGGATTTTGCCTTCATCTTGCAAAGTTTTGACCGTACCGATCTGTTCCGCGTACGGTATAGAGGGATCGACGGCATGCAATTGCCACAGGTCGATGCGGTCCAAACGCAACCGGCGCAGACTGCCTTCGCAATCCGCACGCAATTTTTCGGGCCGGCCATCGCGGCCCCACTGCCCCGGCCCGCTTCGCGTGCTGCCGCCCTTGGTTCCAATCACGAGACCGTCACGATAGGGATACAGCGCGCTCGCTATCTGTTCTTCATTGACTTGCGGGCCGTACGCCTCGGCGGTATCGAAAAAGGTAATTCCCAACTCGAGAGCACGCCGCAAGACGGCGAGAGCATTCTCGGGATCCGCCGGCGGTCCCCACACTCCGGGACCCGTCAAGCGCATTCCGCCGAAACCAAGGCGATGAACCGGCAGATCGCCTCCAAGGCGTAACGTTCCGGCGGCCGATGCGTTCGTTTGCGTTTCCATACCGTCTCCTTTCCCAGAAAGCCGCGATTCCTTACGGGAACCAGGGCTGGCGAGGCGGCGGCAACAAAAGACCGCGTGTGACCACACTTCCCGAATTACGGCACACGGCCGCCCACGTTCTGGCGTACGCCGTGCAAGATCTCTTCCCCGACGCTAAACCGACGATCGGCCCGGCCATCGAAAACGGTTTCTACTACGATTTCGACCGTGCCGAACCGTTCACGCCCGCGGATCTCGAGCGCATCGAGAAACGCATGCGCGAAATCATCAACAAAAAATACGAGATGACGGGCCAGGAAGTAACGCGCGAGCAAGCGATGCAACGCTTTGAAAGCAACCCGTATAAGATCGAACTGGCAAGCGAAATCCCCGACGGCGAGCCGATCACGCTCTACACCATGGGAGAATTTACCGATCTGTGCCGTGGCGGCCACGCGCCCACGACGAAGGACATCGGCGCCGTCAAGCTGATGAGCGTCGCGGGTGCGTACTGGCGCGGCGACGAGCACAAACCGATGCTGCAGCGCATTTACGGCACCGCTTGGCCTACGAAAGGCGAACTCGACGCCTACTTGCTCTTCTTAGAAGAAGCCGCCAAACGCGATCACCGCAAACTGGGACAAGAACTCGATCTCTTTTCGATTGAGGAAGACGCCGGCGGCGGCTTGATCTTCTGGCATCCCAAGGGCGCGCAGATGCGCATGATCGTCGAGCAATTCATCCGCGAAGGTTTGCAAGAACGCGGCTACCAGCCCGTGGTCACGCCGCACGTCGTCAGCGAGAAGCTCTACGAAATCTCAGGCCATCTCGAAAACTTTGCCCACGGCATGTTCGGTCCGCTCGAAGTTGAGGAACAGCGTTTCCGCCTCAAGCCCATGAACTGCCCCGGGCATATTTTGATCTATCGCAGCCACATGCATTCGTATCGCGAGTTGCCCATTCGGTATTCGGAATTTGGAACGGTCTACCGGTTCGAACGCAGCGGCACGCTGCACGGGCTCACGCGAGTGCGCGGCTTTACGCAAGACGACGCGCATCTCTTCTGCACCCCCGAACAATTGCAAGCCGAATTCGAACAGACGGTCGAGGAAGCGCTGCGCTTAATGCGGGCATTCCAATTTCAAGAATTCGAATATTTCTTATCGACGCGTGAAGTGGGCGTCCGCGGCGAAACCGACGACATCGCGGAAGACGCGATCAAAAAGGCGCTTGAAAAATTCGGTCTGCCCTACTCGATCGATGCGGGGGGCGGCGCGTTTTACGGGCCTAAGCTCGATATAAACTTACGCGACGCAATCGGACGCAAGTGGCAGCTTGGCACCGTGCAAGTAGACTTCATGCTTCCGCTGCGCTTCAAGCTCGAATACCGCGGCAGCGACGGCGCCGATCACACGCCCGTTATGATTCACCGTGCGCTTGCGGGTTCGATGGAGCGCTTCTTCGGCGTTTTGATCGAGCACTTCGGTGGAAATTTTCCGGCCTGGATTGCTCCGGTGCAAGCGGTCGTCACACCGATATCGGAAAATCAGCTGGAATACGCGCACCAAGTAGGCAAGGAGCTGCGCGCGCAGGGATTTCGCATCGAGGTCGACGAGTCCAACGAAAAGCTGGGTAAGAAAATCCGGCATTGGAAAACGCAAAAGGTGCCGTACATCCTCGTGACCGGTAAAACCGAAGCCGCCGACGGGACGGTCAACGTCAACGAACGCGGTGTGGAACAAGCGCGGCCCGCGATTAACGTCGCCCAATTTGCGCAAGAACTGCGCACCAAGGTGGAAGAGAAATCATGAAACGTTTGCGCTTGGTCGCGCTTGCCGGGATCGCTCTGCTCGTTGCAGCCTGTCAAGGCAGCTTTAGTT
>JALZBM010000108.1 GCA_030947385.1 Vulcanimicrobiota bacterium | reverse complement strand
GACCAAAAACGTCCAACCCGCATTCTTGGAGCCGTCTTGGATAAAATTGCCGATCATTTTTTTTGACGCGTACCTGAGAAAATTCTGCGCTATACTTTTTGAGAACGGGAGGCCCCGCGCCCGCCTCCTATCGGGACAACCGGATCGATCGGTCCAGCTGTTCCACACACAATTTTCTCACTCGATGAATGGAAAAACCGAACCTAATGCTTGTTACGGTCGACGATGTTCAGTATGCCTTGCGAAATTTGAACTGCGAACAGAGGCTCGGCGATTCCAGAATTGTTAGGTATCTGCTGCGAACTTCAAAGACCCGCACATTCCGCGAGGCGATTATCGCAACGGTTCAGGGGGCTTTCCAAGCTTCTGGAGATTTGCCCGAGTCCGTTTCACTGCGCGACCTCCTATATAAGTACGACATAGAAAACAGCGTCCCCCGACTCGATGCCGCTAAAAATCTGGGAATGAGTTATCGGAATTTTTTCCGCAAGCGCAGCCAAGCGATCAAGATCGTCGTGGACTATATTAACGGCATGTCGCGCGGTGGAACTAACGCGGCAATACGATTCGCTTCTCACGAATTCAGGCAACAACGTCCGATGCCGGTGTCTTCAAACCACGCTAAACCGCTTGCGCCACCGCCGGAATCGGGCTTTGAGCCGTTTGAAAGCTTCCGCAATCGGTTCGAGACGGCCAGAATGCGCGGCGATGTATTTGCGATGGAAGATAGCCTAGCAATCCTGTATGGTCGCAGGAAAAAGCTCACCGAACATCAGGCCTTAGAGAGCGATATCATCCAGGCCGAACTCAAGCTATATCTGGGGCAGTTCTCGCAATCTTCGATTCTATTGGACTCGGCGTTCGAGCGTTTGACGTGTCAAGATTCTTCCCGGTTGTGGTTGTTCGCCTTGGTCGTTGCGGCGCAGTTGGCGTTTACCTTGGGCAATCTGGGCGACGCGGAATCACTAGCAGAAACCGTCCAAAACTCACCACATACGGATGAATCCTCGCTGGTCCGCTCGACACTATTGCTCGGTCGAATTTCAGCCACTGCGGGTACGCCATGGCCATTGGGTAGCCTCAGCGCGACAACCGACTGGGAGCGGCTGAGCATCAACGCCATCCGAGCGCGCCATGACTGCGTGATCGGGCGGTATG
Organism: Vulcanimicrobiota bacterium; assembly: GCA_030947385.1. Taxonomy (GTDB): domain Bacteria; phylum Vulcanimicrobiota; class Vulcanimicrobiia; order Vulcanimicrobiales; family Vulcanimicrobiaceae; genus JACRUB01. Next base: position 6,328 of record JALZBM010000108.1, on the reverse strand, counting down.
AGGACGCTCGCACTGCGGCACTCGAGACGAAAGCCCGAGCCCTGGATTTCGGATTCTTGCCACTGGCGAGCTACTGTGCGGCAACCATCGCCGGCTGTTATAGGGATCGAGATGTTCTGCGGGCGGCCTGTGTGGCTGAATCCCTTAGGCTGCTGGCGGCGAGTTCGTGCAATGCGTTCACCGCTCGCGATCTTTTCCAATTCGGCTCTTCTTTTGCGCCCTCGTCTGCGTGGTTGCACGAAAGCATCGATACTGACATCGCGGCGATCTACTTGGGCATAACGCCGGCAAGCGCGTTTCGCGCGTCCGCAGCGCTACGCGAATGCGTATCCGGCCTCATTCGAATTATACTGTCGATAGCGGCAAACCCTGACCGCCTTCCAGAGTCAAGCCAGTCGATCGAGGATCTGACGCATCGCATAGCGGCTACGGGTCAGCTTGGCGGTACGCTTTCAAACGAGCACCCTGACCTCGCCCGGTTCGGGGAATTTTTAAAAGTCGTAAATCCACTCGTGCGACAGGCTAGCTTTTCTCGCTCCTTCTCCTCCGCGGCGGGACATGTCGTGCGCGCAATCGCCCGGCTTAGGAGCTACGAAAATATTCGAGCGTTGTCGGTCGTTTCGTAAGAGAACGTGCCGTATTCGCCGTCAAACCGCATTTTGGCGGGTTCCGGAATCGGTGCTGCACTCCGAGCTGCCCGCCAGCGAAAACGCCGGTCGCAAGAAGCAATGGCGGCATCGATCGGGATGTCGGCAGCATCGATTTCGCATATCGAGCACGGTTCCGATTTAAAAACTTCAACGCTGTTGCGCCTGGCCACTGAATCATCTCTGGAAGTTATGATCGTGCCGGCCGAAGCCGTGCCGTACATCCGCGCCGTGCTCGAAGATATGGCGCCCGAGCTGTCGCTTTGGCACGACGATCATCATCGTGTACGGAGTACCGGGGTCGGCAAGAAAAGGTAGCATACTCTTCGTCGCAGATGCATACCCAAGGTCGCGCAATGTCATGTAGGGGGCATAAAACATGAGGTGGCCGGCAACGTGACCAAAATCGGTATTGTTGGGGCCCCTGGCTAAAATATTGTACGGCGACATCATGTAGATTAGGCCGGGCTTGCGCGGCGCGTGGAAGCGCCCGCTTTTATAACCCGCCAGGATGTCCGCATCGATTTCGGCTTCCGATCTTCCCGTGGCGCGCAGCGCTTCGGTTCGCAAACTCAGCGGCAAGAGCGTACGCGTACCTTCGGCATCAAAGCACTTTGGCTCAAGTGACTTCGCCACGCGATTTTGAACGTTCCGATCGACCAAACAGCTGAAGCCATTGCGGCCGGCGCGTGCACGCTCGAATCCGCGCGCCCCCAAAACGTAGATCGTCGCTACCCGGGATATTTCCGATGGCGCAGCGCTCATCGCAAGCTGTATTTGCCGTGCACGCGGTACGGTCGCGTCGAAACGGCTTTGCTCCGCGTGCAGTGGTAGTACGCCGAATGCGGAAAAACAGAGAATTGCGAGCAGAGCGCTCGAGATTTTCATCGGTTACCTGGTGCTCCTTTTGCGTGCGTGAAAGCGGACCCTCGCAACTGCGAGGGTCCGCTTTTTTTCAAAGCAAGTCTGCTATATCTTAATCCTTGCCTCGAGGAAGAACTGGAAGGGCTGTTTGGTCTGATTGAAATTTCCGCTAGCCGTGTTCGTATTTGTCGCGCCATAGTACCCGGCGTATGGGTATCGGATAAGGCGCTGAAAATCACCAACGGTTGCCGGAGGATTGTACAGATTTCCGAGTGCACCGACTCCAGGTGCGCCGCCGACGTTGAGAATGTTATACGAACACACATTCCGATCGTTGAGCGTCCACGCTGCCTTCGTACCGCCCCAACACGTGTCGACAAGGTTGGCAAATGTCCCGACGATGGATACCTTAGGCGATGCGGTGTAACTGATTTGCAAGTTGGCGGCAAGCTGATTCGGCTGTACGAACGACCCAAGATTATCAAATTTACCCGTGAACTGATTTGGAATTACAACGGTTCCGCAATTGGTCGCGTCAAACGCGCCCCCGCCCGGAGCACCGTAGGGGTAGCGAGGATCGTTGGACGCCACGGAGCCGGAGAGGGGTGCGCCACACGTTCCGGGGTCTACCCCCAACGTCGTTTCCGGCTCGCCATAACGCGCGCCGGCCTGGAACTGGATGGAAGGCGTAATCGCGAATTTGTCGTGTTTGTAATTTAAGACCAGGGCGCCGACGTAAGGTGCTCCATAGGAAACCCCCGACGACTGGAGCGGCCCCGGAAAGGTCGAATACGTGGCGAACGAGTCGTTCGCATCGATCAATGGTTGCGCCGGCGCGTTGTAATAGGGATTTGCAACCGCTCCGGCTACCGCGCACGAAGAGGGACTGCCTCCCAAATAACACGGCGAACCGCCGCCACCCTTCGTGAGTGCATCATACTTTTGGATATCCGAGTTTATACCCGTTACAACGGTGGATCCATTTTTCAAGGTGTCGTAACGAATTGACGAGTTGGTATATGCCAGTGAAAGCTGGCCGGACAAACCGTCGTGGCTAAAGTCGCCCTTGTTGAGCTGAAATTCGAACCCTTTGCTCGTTTGGCGGCCGACATTGATACCCGACACGAAAGCCGTCTTTTGGTCCAAGAAGAAGTTTTGGATTTGATCTTTGGTTCGGCGAAGGAACGGCGTCAGCTTGAACGACCAATCCGTACCTTTGAGACGTTTCTCTAGAGAGAGGTCGAAATTGAGCGATGTGGGCGGACGCACTTCGTGAATACCGGGCGATGTGAACCCTAAGGCGTAGAACGCGCTGGATCCGGATAGTCTGAACGGCGTATCTTCCTGCAACGTGTCGTATTGCTCGAACGCCGCGTTGGGTGGTTGAGAGTATTTGCCGGCGGAGAAGCGGACGACGGTATCGGGATTAATCGTGTACGTACCCCCCAGGCGCGGTTGAAATATATTATACGTCGCTACGCCGGACTGATTTGTCATGTTCGCGTTGGTAAAGCCGGAAGGGCAGGGGTCGGTCGGACGCAGGCCCGCGCCGATTGCCGATTTGTCGACCGGCGCCCCCGAGGCATCGATGCAATTATCGAGATTCCATGCCTTATACCAAAAAGCTCGGGCGGGGTCATTTTTGCGTGTATCGGCGCCGACGAACTGAAACTGATCGTATCGAACGCCGGCGTTGAGCAGTAGTTTATTCGAGGGACGGAATTCGTCCGTTAGCGAGACCGACGTGAATTTTGGAACGACACGATTATACGTCGCGTAGAGAGAATTCTCGGCGATAAGGTAAGTGCATGGTCCGGAAACGCCGCCGGGAATATTGCACGATGCCGCAAGCGGTTTCATCGTACCATTGGCAACATTAGCCCACGTAACGAAGTTTGCCCGGTTACCGTTTACATCGCCGGCCGGATTACACGTGATATCGGTACCACTCGCATCGAAGCAGTTTCCGCTCAGCGGATCGTTCGCATTGACCATAACGATCCCACGCGACCGGGCACCGCCCGCATTGAGCATCTGCGTATTGTTATCGCGGACTGAAGCCGCCGTCGTATATGACCCTTGCAAAGTAACGAGGTTCTTTTCGTTGAATTGCTTTGCAAGCGTCGCGCTGACGCCTCGTGTGTGGGAGCTCAGCTCGTAGTCGGCAGGACAGCAAGCGAGGAAGTTGGATGCGGTGCTGTTGGGACCGTTTTGCATCCAGCTACTGTAGTAGGTGTAGCCGTAGATTCGCAAATACGCGTCGCTACCGAAGTTCTTCTGATACTGAAGCTTCACAATCTCTTGGTTGTTGCGCAACACATCACGTAAGTCGGGTTGAATTGGTCCGCCAAACGCATGAGCCGGCGTTCCCGGGAAGTAGTATTTTGAAACGCAGGAGGGGTTGAATGTGGTTGCGGTGCCTCCGACGTTTCCGCACGTCCACTCATATCCATCGGCGTAAGCCGGCGCGTTCGCGGCGCCTCCGAAGGCTGCGAAACCGCCTTCATCGTTTGTCGAACCGTAAGCCGGATTCGTTAAGCTTCCACTGTCCCACAGCAATTGGATGTCATCTCTACCCGAATCGTTGTGATGAGGAATTCCAAAGTGAACATTTGCCACAACGTCCCGGTTAGAAAGATTGGACTGAAACATATATTGATACGGTACCATCGAGTAGCAGCCCGTCGGCGCCAGATTCGCCGGGCACGAGCCCGTTCCAGCTGCGATGGGTGCCAGCGGTCCGGCTAGCGCGGTCGCGCCCGCGCCGTTGTTATTATCCACATACCGAAAATCTTCGTCGTAGCCGCCCACGCCGGCATAGTATGAAAACATCCGGTTCGGCGAGGCTCCGCCGGCTTCCGCGGAGAGTTTATGATAGAACGCCGGCGCACCGATGCCGGCGCTTATGGAACTAAATCCGGGATACGTGCCGGTCTTAATAACCTGATTGATATACCCGGCGAGACCTTGACCTTCGGATGTCGCCGGCGATGCACCGGTATACACTTGAAGCTCTTGTTGCCCAAGGGATGATGCTCCGCCGGACGGATAGTTGTCGAACGAACGATTGACGGGGACGCCGTCCAATTCGTACCCCGCCTGATCGTAGTCGCCTCCACGGATATGGACCGTTTGGAAGTATCCCTGTTGGTTTAGCGGCACAAATGCGCCGGGCACGGACGCAATTGCGGAATAGGCGTTATTTAAGCCGCCGCCGCCACCTAAGGCCGATATTTTATCCTGCGTCGCGGCATTGATTGAGTAAACGTCTGCCGTTGTTCCTGATTTTACAAGATTCCCAGCCGCCCTAGCCGTTACGGTTCCGATCGTCTTTAATGACGTCTCCATGCTGATGGTTACGGACTGAGTCGCGTCTGCAAAGACGCTGACTCCACCTTGACTAGACGGAAGATATCCCTCTTTTTCAACCACGACGCTGTATGTGTCCGGAGCAAGGGAGATGAATACGAAATGCCCCGCCCCGTCGGTTTGCGTGATTGTGGTTTGACTGGGGCTTGTCGTCGTGACTTTTGCGTTTGCGACCGGCGCGCCGCCGGCCGCCTGTGTGACCGTTCCGTCCAATCTGCCCGTCGTACCAGCCAGTGTCGATGTTGCCTGACTGAGCATTCCGGTCAACAACAGAACGGCCACAACCGCGTGTTGAATGCGGTTTCGTGACATGTACATAGTTGTCTCCTTCAGTTGATCTCGCGTTTGAGCGCTGAGATGGCAAACGTCGCATCACCACACAAAATGATGGCTAATGCAGGTTTGCAAAAATGGAATTATCTAGCGAAAACAATGTACATTTGGACAATACTGCCTTTCTTCGGAGTCCCTATTCCGGCTTGAACGATTGCGCGTCTTCTTACCGGCAAACTTCGGCGTGAAGCATATCGACGTTCTCGCCATCCTCCCGGCCGCCGCAAGCTGCCCGGTATAACGAGGGCGAACAGCCGACACTGGATTTGAAAAACCGCGAAAAATAAGCCGGATCCAGGAAGCCGACAATCCGGCTGATCGCTCGAATAGAATCGTCGCTGTTTTTCAACAGTTTTTTTGCGTGTTCGAGTCTGATTTCGAGCATGTACCCGTAGGGCGTTCTGCCCGTGGCCGAGCGAAATTGTCGCACGAGCGTGAAAGGCGAAATTCCTACTTCGGAGGCGATATCCGGGAGGCCCAATTGCTCCGATGCGTGAAATTCGATAAAGCGCTTTACCCGCTGCATTCTCAAATTGCTTCGCTCAACAAGTGGACTAGAGTTCGACAGCGAAGAAGCGTTTTCGAACAACGTAAAAACGATCGTCTCGAAAGCATTTTCATTTGACGATCGAGCCGCGCGCTCTACCAGTTGCAATGCGCCGGACGACGGAAGAATTTGCTTAGAGAATATCGGCCGGCTATCCGGATCGAGCGCCGTCGGCCCCAAAACGGCTATGAAGCTGCTGTTACCCTCGCGATCGTGGCGACATCCGTATTTGCGACCGGCAGCCCCGGCCACGACTCGTGTGCTGTCGATATCCGCGCGACCGGTCGTGCAGTTCACTTGCCAATGTCCCTGCGTCGTCACCAACAGGCAATTGAGGTCGAAGGTCTTATCGTCGACGCGACGCGGCGAGTTTGTCGGGTTATAGGCGTAATAGTAGATAGCGGCTAAGGCCGACGAGCGTACCGGCCGTATCGTGCCGCAGCCGACGTCGATCGGATCCGATAAGTTCATTTCGCTTGCAATCACGGTTTCGCATAATCCACCGCTATGACAGGCTTCGGGTTCCACGGTTGAGGGATCCCAATTTGCGCTTTGCTGCATGTTTTAT
>JALZBM010000292.1 GCA_030947385.1 Vulcanimicrobiota bacterium | reverse complement strand
GTTCTGGCTTGCGACGAGTCTAGAGCATCCGCTATCCGGACGCTCGTCGGTATCGCTGCGCGAAGTACAAGACGCATCGCTGATGCTGCTCGTCGATGGCCACTGCTTGCGCGACCAGGCGCTCGCGATCTGCGCCGATCCCAAAGGTTCGACCATTCTCGCAAACGACGTGCGCGCAACGAGCCTCAATACGCTCCTCAACCTTGTGGGCGCGGGCCTCGGCACGACCATCGTTCCGTCGCTCGCACTCGATCTCGCGCGCGCCCACAACGTTGCGACCGTGCCGCTCGATGACTACGGCGCAAGCCGAACGGTGAGAATTCTCCATCGTCCCTCATCGAGGCGGCACGAAGCGCTCAAACGCCTTGCTCGAATCGTATCCTCGCACGTACCGCCGGACCGCGTGCGCAACTGTCTGGATGATTCCCGCTAAATGGCGTGACGGGCCCGATGATGCGTAAGAAAGACAAACGGCGCGATACGATCGACGGAAACGCCAAGGAGGCTTCGTATGTAAGCGATCGCTCCTACTTTCCCTCCGCAACATCTTTGCAGCGCCGGATTGCCGGAACGATATGATGCCGTCTCATGATTTCTTTTGTGCTCGATGGCGATGCGAGTGAGAGTCCAAGAAACTTCACGTCCGCGCCAAACTTGGTCGAAGCAATGAACGTTGTCGATTCGCACGGAGGCACCACTATGTGCAAATTCGAGATCGGATATGGATTGGAAGCCTTGAACGTACCCCGGCACGCCGGCTTGTAGAGGCGAACGCCATCTGCCGGCACAAATGGCGCGCTAGGAGGCGATTCATGCCCAGACCATCCCGTTACTTGCCCCTCTTCACCGCGTCTGCGCTCATTTTGTCGTCGAGCGTTTCTGCTACGGCCGGACCACGCGCCGCCACAGTGCCATCCGGGATTCGGAATATTCTCGAAAAAAAACAGTATAGAAACGCAAGCTGGACGTTACGCGTCGTGAACGGCAAGACGCCGGTTATCGATTTAAACTCAGAGCAGCTGCTCTATATAGGATCCGTTCGAAAGATTTTTAGCGTCGGCGAACTGCTCGACGCGGTGGGTCCGGCGCATACGTTCGATACCCCGGTCTATCGCACGGGAAGCGTTTCGAACGGCGTGTTGCGCGGTAATCTCGTTCTCGTCGCATCGGGCGATTTAACGACGGGAGGTCGCACCAATGCGGACGGAACGGTTGCAGTCAGCGACTGGGATCACAATGAAGCCGACACCCTCGGCAATGCGGTCTTGACTTCGCCCAATCCGCTCGCCGGCTTTTCGTCGTTGGCGCGTGCGGTTCGCGCAAGCGGTATTACGCGCGTAGCCGGAAACATCGTTATCGACGACCGGCTCTTCGAACCATTTCCGTTTCGCGAGCAGTTTAACGTACCGGCGATCTTCGTGAACGACGACGTCGTCGACGTTTCGATACGGCCCGGCGGTAAGCCGGGCGCCCCGGCCGATCTTACGTATCGCCCGCGTTCGGAAGCCCTTAGCGTCCGGAACGCGTTGCGGGTCGCTGCACCCGGAAGCAAAGAATCGTTGAATATCAAACCCGAATTACCGTCCTGCATCGGCAAACCCGGTTGTACCAGCACCGTCTCCGGTACGATGCCGAGCGATTTCAAACCACCGCTTACCGGGAAAACGCAGCTGGTGCAAACGGTACGCATCGTGCAACCGGCCAATTACGCTCGCACCGTATTCATCGAGCAACTACGCGCGGCGGGCATCACGGTCGACGCGCCGGCCGTGCAGCAAAACCCGGTGCGCCTCCTTCCGTCAAGAACGGCATACGTGCGATCCGATTGGGTTGCGCATCTCGTCGGACTTCCGTACGGCGAAGATGCGAAGCTCATCCTCAAGGTCAGCTATAACATCGGCGCCGACACCAGCCTAATGCTCCTGGGCGTCCGGCACAACGCTCGAACAATGCAGTCGGCGCTCCTCGCCGAGCGCCGTAATCTCCAGACGCGGTGGGGAATCGCACCGGCGCAGTATCATTTTGTCGACGGCAGCGGCGGCGGCGAAACCACTGCAAGCGCGGTGGCCGTTACGACTATGCTGCAAGAGCTGGCCGCGAGCCGAGAAGCGGCGCCTTTTATAAAGGCGCTCCCGATTCTAGCCGTTGACGGTTCCCTGGGTTTCGTCACCGACTTCAAACGCGAACCGAGCCTGGCGGGCGCCGCGGGAAACGTACGCGCTAAAACCGGCACGTACGTCGCACCATCCGCCGGCGGAGGGCTTGAGATCAAGGCGCAAGCGCTGGCCGGCTACATCACGACCAAGCGCGGGCACCACCTGACGTTCGAGGTTGCTGTCAATGGGGTCCCCATGCGCGATCTCACGGACCTCACCAACCTTTTCCAAGACGAAGGCAAAATTGCGGCGATCCTCTGGCGCGACTACTAAGGAGAACCCGTGCAACCTTACTTCAGATTCACTGCGTTTGCGCTCGCTGCACGCTCGTCGGTATCGCTGCGCGAAGTACAAGACGCATCGCTGATGCTGCTCGTCGATGGCCACTGCCTGCGCGACCAGGCGCTCCGACAGTCAGCGTAAATACCGCGATCAAGCAGCGAAGTGTTCCTCGATGATTTTGCGACGGAAGGCAAAAATACGCTCTATGTCTTGTCGAACGAACGGTCGCGCAAGATTTCCAAACGGTGCGAACGGA
>JALZBM010000107.1 GCA_030947385.1 Vulcanimicrobiota bacterium | reverse complement strand
CAATGGGGGAGTGAGCGAAAAATCACGCAGAACCACGGTCTGCATCGCAGGTGGCGGCCCAGCCGGAATCATGGCCGGCTACTTGCTGGCTCGCGCCGGCATCGAGGTCGTCGTGCTGGAAAAGCACGCGGATTTCTTTCGCGACTTTCGCGGCGACACGATCCATCCGTCGACGCTGCAAATTATGGATGAACTTGGATTGCTGGACGATCTGTTGAAAATTCCGCACACGCAAGCGCGCGAATTAAGTGGAATCGTCGGCGGCACCCAACTCACCATCGCCGACTTCTCTGCCGTTCCGGGCCGATCGAAATTCATCGCGCTTATGCCGCAGTGGGATCTCCTAAACTTTCTCGTGGAGCGCGCACGGCGGTTTGCGGGCTTTCGCCTAGAGATGAATGCCCAAGCCGTCGATCTCGTGCGCGAAGGCGAACGCGTGCGCGGCGTGATCGCGAACGCCGGCGCGAGCCGCCAAACGATCTTCGCCGATCTCGTCATCGCCGCGGACGGACGGCATTCCGTTTTGCGCGAACGCAGCGGTCTTCACGTTCGCGATTTCGGTGCGCCGATGGATGTTCTCTGGATGCGGTTGCCGCGCAAAGCGTCCGACCCCGGAACGACGTTCGGCAATGTTGCGGCGGGCGGCGTGTTCGTCATGATCGACCGGACCGACTATTATCAATGCGCGCTCGTCATTGCCAAAAACGGATACGCAGCGCTAAAGGCGCGTGGATTGGAGGCGTTGCGGCAACATATTGCGCGGATTGCACCGCTTGCCAAAGATCGCGTTAGCGCGATCGAGTCGTGGGACGACGTAAAATTGCTAACCGTTGTGGTCGACCGTCTCGAAAAGTGGTATCTTCCGGGCCTGCTGTGCATTGGTGATGCAGCGCATGCGATGTCGCCGATCGCCGGAGTCGGCATCAATCTTGCGATTCAAGATGCCGTCGCAACGGCGAACATTCTTTGGCAACCTTTGAAAGACGGCACGCTACGTACCACCGACCTCGAGAAGGTTGCGCAACGGCGCGAAGCGCCCGCGCGTCAGACGCAACGGTTGCAGGTTTTTATCCAAAACCGGCTCATCCGCCCGGTACTCTCGAGCACGAAACCGCTGCGTGCGCCGCGGATCCTAAAATGGATCGCGTCGATTGCCTGGTTCCGGCAAATCCCGGCGCGCGTCGTCGGTGTCGGCTTTCGGCCCGAACACGTTCGCTCACCGGAGCAGTAGTGGAGCCGCCCCAACATGCGACGCGACTGCTTTTACTCGAAGCAGCGCTCGATGCGTTCTCCAAAAAAGGCTTCGACGGCGCATCGATTCGCGAAATTACGCGGCGCGTCAACATTCGCGAAAGCGGCTTCTACGCCCACTTCGCAAGCAAACGTGAAGTATACGATGAGTTGCTCGAACAAGCCGCCCCCGCGGTGGTTTTACGCGCCGTGAACGCACTGCAAAGCGTCGAGGACCCGCAAGAATTCCTCACCGCTCTCTTGCAAGATCTGATCGATGCCGCCGTGCAGCCGCGCGCGCGGCGCTTCACCGCACTACTTCTACGCAACGTATTTTCCACCGAGACAAGCGGCCGAACGAACATCAAGGATAGCGTCGACGACGTCCTGGCCGCTTTAACCGAGCGGATCGGCGCGTGGCAGGCCGCGGGCAGTCTTAGGAGCGACGTGGGGGCACAGCAGCTTGCATATATTTTCATGGCGCCGCTCATTACGGCACGTCTGATGTTTTTCAACGTTTCAGCCGGGCCGGCCGAAGAGCAGTCCGGCCGCGAACTCCTCGCCGAGCACGTGCGCGCCTTCATTACCCTTACGCGCAACCGCACGTAGAATTGCGCGGTCTCTAGGCTGCATGCACCTTTTTGATTCTCTGAAGCTACGCGACGTCACGTTGCGCAATCGCATCGCCGTCTCTCCTATGTGCGAATATTCCAGCACCGACGGCTTTGCAAATCAGTGGCACCTCGTGCATTTGGGAAGCCGGGCCGTCGGCGGAGCGGGTTTAGTTTTCACTGAAGCGGCCGCCGTTACGAGCGAAGGCCGCATATCGCCGGCCGACTTAGGAATTTATAAGGACGAGCATGTTGAGAAGCTGCGCGAGATCGTCGACTTCGTCCACTCGCATGGGGCAATCGCGGGAATCCAACTGGCGCATGCCGGGTTTAAAGCAAGCACCGCCCCGCCGTGGGACGGCGGCGGCCCGGTTGCCGCCGCCGATGGCGGCTGGCTTCCCATCTATTCGGCTTGCGCCCAGGCATTTAAAGACGGGTGGATCGTTCCGCAATCGATGAGCGCAGAAAAAATCGAGGAGACGGTCGCGCAATTCGCCGTCGCCGCAAAGCGCGCGGTGCGGGCAGGCTTTCGCGTTGCAGAAATCCACGCCGCGCACGGATACTTGCTGCATGAATTTCTCTCGCCGGTTACCAACAAGCGCACGGACGCATACGGCGGCTCGTTTGAAAATCGGATCCGTTTCGTAAGCGAGGTCGTCAAGGCGGTTCGGTCCGAATGGCCGCAAGAGCTGCCGCTGTTTGTCCGGCTGTCCGCAATCGATTGGCTCGACGACGGGTGGAACATCGCAGACTCAGTGCGTCTGGGCCGAATCTTAAAAGGCTTGGGAGTCGATTTGATCGATGCGTCGTCCGGTGGCATCTCGCCGCATGCAAAGATCGGCATCGGACCGGGCTACCAAGTTCCTTTCGCGCAAGAGATCCGCGCAAAAGCGGATATTGCAACCGGCGCAGTCGGCCTGATCACGCAGCCGCATCAAGCGCAGGAGATTATCGAAACCGGAAAGGCTGATATCGTCCTACTCGCGCGGGAGTTGCTGCGCCAACCGTATTGGCCGCTCCACGCTGCCGCGGCGCTCGGAAGTGCCGCCGAACCGCTTTGGCCTCGCCAATATTTGAGAGCCTCACCCGGGTCCTGAAGCCCGTCACACCCGCCGCGCCCACGATGACTCAATTTGAACCGCGTTAACCTTCATTAAGGAATACGCCTGATTTGCCGATTCCATTCCAAGCATGGATGAACGACGTATGAGTTTGGAGCGGGGTCTAACCTACGCTTTCGGCCTAGTGGTCTTGGTAGTCATCGCGATGATCCCGGTCGCCTTTTGGGCGATGGCGCTGATCACGCAACAAGCGCAGGATTTGCACGACACCATCGTGCGCGGCGAGCTTGCGTACACACAGGTCGCCTCGGATGCCGACCAACTGCAGGCGGCCTCGCTTGAAGCCGCGACCAATCCAAATGCCGCAAAGGCGAACGACTCGCTTAAAACGGCGACTACGATGATCAAGCAGTTTCCCGAAGATGCGCGCAAAATGGTCGACGTCTTTTGCCCCAAACCCAAAGGCGCCGTTAGCGCCGATGCCGCGAGCGGCGACCAATGCGCGACCCGCAAAGATAAAATCGGCCAGCTGGTTTCTGCCTTCAACACGAGCGCCAGCGCATACGATTTTCAATCGCTTTCCGGCGTTCAACTTCTGAGCACCGGCAAGAAAGCCGACTCGCTCAAGCAAACCAACGGCCCGGCGCTCGATGCTTACAACAAGCAGCGCGCCGACGGACAAGCTCTTCTCAACGAGATCAGCAGCAACTCCGATCAACGCTGGTCGGCGCTGCTGCGGGCAAGAAATCTCGGCCTGCTGGTTTTCGTTGTCGGAGCCGCCGTCGCGACATTGGTTGCGATTCTCGGCATGATGTGGTTCCGCCGCACGATGCTCTCGGGCGTCGGACGTTGCGTCGATATTTTTGAAGCGATGGGACGCGGAAATCTCACGGAGCGAATCGGCTGGCACGGCTCGGACTTGCTCGGACGCTTGGCGCAAGGCGTAGACGAACTTGCCAGCCGCCTCGGCACGATGATCGGCGCTATTCAAACATCCGCCGCCACCGTCCTCACGGCGAGTGGCGAAAACAACCGCATTTCCGGCGAAGTCGACGACCGCGTGCGCGAAGAAATTGCCGCGCTTTCCGACGCGCACCGCTTCTCGGGTGAAGTTTCCAAAACCGCCGGCACGGTTGCCGAAAATGCGGAGCATGTTGCGCGCCGGGTGACGGATATTTCCAGTGCCGTCGCAGAAATGACCGCTTCCATTCAAGAGATGGATCGCAATCTGCTCAGCCTGGCTTCGGTCGTCGAACAAGCCGTCGCCAATACCCAAGAGATGTCTGCTACCATCGTCCAAGTTGCCGGCAACGCGGACCGCGTTCGCAGCGAGTCGTCGCAAACGGATCAGCAAGTGCGCGAGGGACGCAACGAAGTTGCCGCACTTTCCGACGGCATGAAGTCGATTAGCGAAACCGTCGCCGAAGTCGTTTCCGAAATGAAAAACCTCGATGGCGCCTCACGTCAGATCGGCGAGATTCTCGGCCTGATCGAAGAGATCGCCGATCAAACCAATTTGCTCGCACTCAACGCTGCAATCGAAGCGGCGCGCGCGGGCGAACACGGGCGCGGCTTTGCCGTCGTAGCCGAAGAAGTGCGCAAGCTGGCCGAAAATTCGGCGAGTTCGACCAAACAAATCGGCCGTCTCGTAACCGATATTCAAAAACGCACCGGCGCGGTTCTCGAACGCACCGGCAAAGCGAACAACCTGGTTCAGAGCAACGCCGTTTCCGCCGGAACGGTCACGCAGATGATCGAAGCGATCTCCAAGCGTGTCTCCGAGATGGCAGCGCTCGTGAGCGAAATCAGCATCGCCACGACGGAGCAGGCGCGTGCCTCCGAAGAGCTTGCCAAGGCAAGCGAACAGATGGGCGCGATGACCCAAGAGGCTGCCGCCACGATGCGCGAACAGACGATTACCTCCAATCAAATTCTCGAAAGCGTCTCGGAAATCGAGCAGCGCACGGGCCAGGTTGCTCGCGCCAGTATCGAGCAACAGCAGGCGATCGACACCCTCGGCGCGCGCGTCCAGACCAGCTCCGACCTCACTTCGGCCAACGCCGAGGCGGTTTCGGGCATGAAGGCGATTTCCGACCGCGTCCAAACCCAGGCGAACTCCCTCCGCGACCTCGTCGACCAGTTCGAAGTCAACCACACCCAGCTTAACGGAAAAAAACCACCCGGGGCCCTGGAAGAAACCGGGTCACTTGCGCTATCATCGTAAACAGGCTTTTTCAGCACCACTCTTAGAGGGGGCGTCCCTTATCTATATGGAGACCTATGCGTAAACCCGTAACCCTGCTCGCCCTGCTTGCCCTGCTCGCCGCCCCCATCGCCGCACTGGCCGGCCAGAGCGTCGATTCCAGCCTCATCCCCGACGGCACCTACACCGTGCGGATCGACAAAATCGTCGACGCCCAGCACATGGTGATCGTCATGCAAAACGCCGTCAAAACCGAGGTTGTCGCCAACCGCAGCTCGATGGACTTCACCAAACTCAAATCCAACGCCGACATCAAACTCTCCCTTGGGAAGGGTAAAGTTCTGGTCTTCGTCCAGAACTAATTTGCCCGCGCCCGCGTTCCCCGGTCAATCCTGATTTTCACTACAAAAAACGGAGCACCTCATGCGAAAATCGTTAGCCGTACTTGCCATAGCGCTCACCGCAACCGCTGCGCCCCTGGTTGCCAAAGCGGATGTCGACGCGAGCTTGATCCCCGACGGCACCTATACGGTGAAAGTGGATAAGATCGTTGACGCTCAGCACATGGTCGTCGTGATGCAAAATTCCGTAAAGACCACCGTGGCGGCTAACCGGGCCACCATGGACTTCAAAACGCTCTCTCCGAACGATAACGTGAAGCTCTCGCTCGGTAAGGGCAAGGTTCTGGTTTTCGTAAAACAGTAAACGACGACCGCTCTTGATAAAGGACGCCGCGCACAGCGGCGTTTTTTTCTATTAGGGCGACACGGAATCTCGGAATACTACCACGGGTGTTTTTGGAGCGCGCAAGTCGACCGCCCGGATGCGCCGGCCTTGCGCTTGCGTCTGCGAAAGAATCGGATCGACGAGAGCCGCTTTCTGTGCCAGGTTGCTGTCGTCGCCGAGCTGGACGACGATTCCCTGCGCGATTACTGCGCTTAAGTCACCCAAGCGATCGATACTCAAGCTCTTGGGGACGACGTGCGCAGATTGTAAGACCTCAAAGTCGCGCGCCATTGTCGACACTTTTGCGTCGCGCACGAATTGCCCGGCCGCCAGGGCCGGAGGCCGAACGTTGAACACGGGCAGGCCGGAACCGTTCGCACCTAATTGCAAAACACGCAGGTGCTCGTCGATGAGAATCGTCCGTTGACCGCCGCGCACGAGCGCGTACGGCTTGCGCTCGGTGATGGCGATGTTCACCTTCGCCGGCAGCGTGCGGTGAATGCGGGCATCTTCGACGTACGGTATTGCCCGAATGCGGGCGGCGGACGCCGACGTGTTTTGAAGCCAAATGTTTTTGGACGGATCGATTGCCGCCCGGGCCAAAACGTCCGCCTTTGGAACGATGACGTTTCCGCTTACCGAGATTTCGCGCACCCGAAATCCGGACCACCCGGCGCCGTAATATCCTGCCACCGTGGCGCTTACGAGCAACACGACGATCAAAATCCAAAACGGCTTTACACGGGCGACGGCAGATTTCTTTTTGCGGCGTGCCTTCATTGCAAGACGTATTTCTCGATGGCTTCCGCGACCCCGTCTTGCGCGTACTCGCCGACAACCGCATCGGCGACCCGTTGCACCTCCGGCGGTGCGGATCCCATTGCAACGCCCAGCCCTGCCGCGGTAAGCAACGGTATGTCGTTCCACGAATCGCCGACGGCCATCACCCGCTCCATAGAAATCCCCAAAACGCCGGCCACAAACCGCAGTGCTTCGCCCTTGTTGATGCGCGCATCGAGAACCTCGGTGAATTCCGGATAACTCCGCGTTACATACGCTTCGTGCGCAAACGCCGTCTGCAGCGCACCGGCGTATTGCGCCGAACGCTCGGAAGTATCGATGATCACGGCCTTGGTAGCGGGTGAGCGGGCGAATTCCGTTTCCAGGGAAGAAACGACGATGGGACGGGCTTGCGAGAGCTTCGCGTAGAGGTCCGAAAACGAATTCTCTTCTTCTACATAGTAGCGGTCGTTTTTGAAGAGCTGTAGATGCTTTCCATCCGCTTTACAGTGCGCGATGAGGCGGCGTACCACCTCACCCGCCAAGGGCGTGTGCTGCAGCACTTCATCGCTTGCGGGATCGACGATTGCCGCCCCTTGATAGCAAATCACGGGCGCCTCGAAGTCGAGCTGCCGGGCGAACTGCACGGCAGCCCGAAACATTCGCCCCGTCACGATGCAGCCTCGCACGCCCTGCGCGCGCGCCCGCGCCACGGCATCGAGAACGCGCGGCGCAATGGTAAGCGTCCGATCGATGAGCGTCCCATCAAGATCGAACGCGAGGAGCGCTATGCCGCTCACGGAGCCGCTTCGCGAACCGATTCGCGGCCGAAGATGCGTTCGAGTTGCGACTTCACATGGTGACTGGAAGAGACATCGCGCGCCATACGCTGCG
>JALZBM010000019.1 GCA_030947385.1 Vulcanimicrobiota bacterium | reverse complement strand
TTGCCCATTAACGTCGTTACGCTCGGTCTGTTTACCATTATCGTCAACGCCTTGATGTTTTGGTTGACGATTTACCTCGTTCCGGGATTTAGCGTCGCCGGGTTCATTCCGGCGCTCGAAGGGTCGATCGTCATGATGATCGTCTCCCTGATTCTCTCGCATATCTTTACGGCGGAGCGTCGCCGCGCGTAACGTTCAAATAGGCCATTAGGCTCAAGGAAGGGCCTCTTTTCGGAGAAAAGCGCGCGTAATTGTTTCTCTTTAGGAGGGAAAGTTATGCGCGTTTTTAGGATATTTTCCGTTGGTTTCATCGCCTGCGTCGCAATCGCCATCGCCGCCTCGCAGGCTCATCCGAAGATTGTTTCGGCGGCGCACGGCACACCGGCCGCGGGTTGGACCATCCACATCGACGCCCAGAAGCACTTCGCAAACCATCCGGATGAGTGGGCGCACCATTGGTGCCGTCCGGCGTCCGGTGTAAACGGTATGCTCGAGTGCCAGATTTATCCAAGTGACGATTCCAACGCGCCGCTCGTCGCGACCGAAGTGATCGTCCCGCCCGACGCCTGGAAGGCGATGGATGCAACGGAACAGGCGTCGTGGCATTATCACAAGACCGAGATCCCGAAGGTCAACGCCCAGATGCCAGACGTGACGCCGGCAGTTGCCAAGAAGATGGTGGAGCAAATTACGGATACCTACGGCAAGGTTTATGTATTGTGGGATCCGATGGATGGAAAGGGCCCGGTCGGCCCGCCCACCATCAACGCCCTCGAAGGGAACCGGCCCTAGGGACGAAACCCTTGGCGCTTGCTTCCCGTTATAAGGAAGTAAGGCCGCGGGGCTGAGTTAGGTTCGACGGGGAGATCCGCGGTCGGTGTAAGCAGGCGGAGTTGCGAGCTCTCCTAAAACGATCGCAAGCGTTTTACACGCAAACAATCAATACGCACTGGCTGCTTAATTAGCTAGCCACGGGATGCGAGAGGTCGCTGGAATCAGCTCGCAAACCGTCATGAACTCCAGCTAGGAGGTGGTGGTGATCTTCATCATCGTCCAAAATTGAAAGGATCTGCTGCGAACAAAATCCCGGTTTCGAGGAGACGTTCGTTTAAGATAAAATCGAAACTGTAGCCTGAAGAAAGCGCCGGCTCGGCTTTTCGGACTCGGGGGGCAGTTCCCCGACAGCTCCACCATGTAAAAAACGCCTCATCCAGATTCATGGATGGGGCGTTTTCTATCCGGCTTTCCGCGATTTGCAATTTGGCTGTTTGGGCTACGGATGGATTGCCCCGGGGCGCGCGAAGTTTAGCGAGAGCTGTGGGGCGAGGTGATGTCTGCGTTCGTTTTTGAGAAAATTTTGAACGGGCGAACGTACCATTAAGAAGGAAGCGCGCGTAAAAAACCAGACTTCGTGCGCATGACGCAACGTATTTCCGGATTGGTCCTTTTTCTGTCTGCCCTTTTTTGCATTCTGCCCGTGGCGGCTCACGCCCAAGCTACGGCGGCTCCTTCGCCGGCCCCGGCCGCAACCAAAGCGGCCGAACCGCCTGCCAAAGAAGATCCCAACGCCAAACCCGGCTCGCCCGTCCCGTCGCCGAGCCCATCGGAAACCCCCGGACCACCCTTTGGAAATATGAAGTGGCGCGAAGTCGGACCGGCGCTGCCGGGCGGCCGCGTTGCCGCCGTTGCCGGGTCGGCCACGAACCCCAACCTGTACTATCTGGGCGCCGCCGGCGGCGGCGTTTGGAAGTCGACCGATGGCGCCGAAACCTGGAGCGCCGTCTTCGAAAAAGAGAAGGTATCGGCCATCGGCGCCGTCGCGATCGATCCCAAAGATAACAACGTCGTGTGGGTCGGATCGGGCGAGTCGAATCCTCGTCAGGACGTCAGCTACGGAAACGGCGTTTACAAATCGACCGACGGCGGCGAAAAGTGGACGCACGTCGGGCTCGATGGCTCGCAGCACATTTCGCGTATTTTAATCGACCCGCGCAACACGAATCACGTGATCGTTTCGGTGCTGGGCAACATCTACGGCCCAAGTACGGAGCGAGGTGTCTACATCACCGACGACGGCGGAAAGACGTGGAGCAAAACGCTCTACGTTTCCGACCAAAGCGGCGCGTCGGATATTGCCATGAACCTGCAGAATCCGAGCGTTCTCTACGCCGGAATGTGGCATTTTTTGCGTCAGCCGTGGACGTTTACCAGCGGTGGCGAAGACGACGGGTTGTATAAGTCAACCGACGGCGGGCACAACTGGACGCGGCTGACCGGCCACGGTTTGCCGACGGGCATCACGGGCAAGTTCGGTCTCGCGGTGGCGCCGAGCAACGGCAACCGCGTCTACGCCATCATCGAAAACAAAACGGGCCTGTTGTTCCGCTCGGACGATGCGGGCGCAAGCTGGACCATGGTAAACGCGAGCACCGAAGTCGACGGACGTCCATTTTACTTCACGCATCTCGAAGTCGATCCCAAAAACCCCGATAAAATCTACACGTACGCGTTCCAAGTCTCAAAATCGACCGACGGTGGTAAAACGATCAAGACGATCGCTACCGGCGTCCACGTCGACTTTCACGCGATGTGGATCGCGCCGAACGATCCGAACCGGATCATCCTCGGCGAAGACGGCGGCATCGCACGAACGGTGGACGGCGGGGGAAACTGGTATTTCGGACGCAACATTCCGATCGGCCAAATCTACCGCGTGGGCGTTTCGACGCACGAAAATCCCTACAACCTCTGCGTCGGTTTGCAAGACAACAACGCCTGGTGCGGACCCGCCAACTCGCTCGACCCCAGCGGCATTCAGAATAAAAACTGGTTCAGTATCAACGGGGGCGACGGAGAGTTCGCCGCGGTTGATCCCATCGATCCCAATTTTATCTGGTCCGATTCTCAAGGCGGCTCGCTCATTATCTACAACAAAGTGACGAAAGACTTTTTCTTCGCGCAGCCGTATTTGCAAAAAGCGATCGAAGCGTACGATCTTTCAAAAAGTAAGTACCGTTTCAATTGGGAATCACCGATAAATTTTGCCCCCTGGGATGGGCACATCGGCTGGCTCGGAGGTAACGTCGTTTTCCAAACGACCGATCGCGGCCGGCATTGGACCGTCATCTCGCCCGATCTCACGTTGAACGATAAAAGCCATCAGCAGCCCTCGGGCGGACCGCTCGTTCACGACGTGAGCGGTGCCGAGTACTCCGACAATCTGCTCGATATCGAAGGCTCTTCGAAGAGCCGGGGTGAGATTTGGGCGGGCTCCGACGACGGGCTGGTTCACGTCACCCGCGACGGTGGAAAACATTGGAGCAACGTCACGCCGCCGGACGCACCGAAATACGGACGTGTCGAAACGGTCGCACCATCTTCGGTAACGGCCGGAACCGCGTATGTAAATTTCGACGGACACGTAAGCAATGATTTCAAGCCGTATATTTTCGTCACGCACGATTTCGGCAAAACGTGGAAGTCCATTGCCAAAGGCATTCCGGCGGACCAATACGTTCGTGCGGTGCGGCCCGATTTACACGACCGCAATATCGTGTACGCCGGAACCGAGAACGGTATCTGGATCTCATTCGACGGCGGTTCCACCTGGCAAGATTTCAAAAACAACTTGCCCACGGTTTCGGTTCACGATATCCGGTTTCAGCCGGAGTTCAATGACTTGGTCATCGCTACGCATGGCCGTGCGGCCTACATCATGGACGACATGCGCCCGGTGCAGGCGGTTGCGCGCGAAGTCGCGCAGGGGACGGTGCTGTTCGCACCGCGGACGGCCTACGAGTACAACACGAAAAGCGATGACGAAGGAACCTACACGGATTACCTCGGGCAGAATCCGCCGAACGGCGCCGTCGTTACGTTTTACCAAAAAACACCCGGCAAAACGCCGCCCGAAATCGACATCCTCGATGCGCACGACCGGGTGATCCGCCGCGTCAAGGGGACGCATAAAGTGAACGATAAGGACGAGCCTTACGTCACGAATAAATCGGGAATCAACCGGTACGTATGGGATTTCCAAATAGACGGGCCGGTGAAGTGGCTCGGCGCCGCCAAGGAACGTTATCAAGGGCCCTCCGAGGGACCGCAAGTACCGCCCGGGCATTACGGCGTCCGCACGGCACTCGGTGGAAGAACGTATACGCAACATTTTGATGTGAAGGCCGATCCGCACACGTTGTTCACGCAAAAAGAACTAACCGCTGCCTACGCGTTTAACGTATTGTGGACGCACAAGTTCTCGATCGTTGATACCATGTTGAACGGGCTCGACGATCTCAAGAAGCAACTCGATGCCGGCGCGGCCGACCCGAAAGGAAAGGCGAATTCGGCGCTCTTAACGCAAGTGACGGAGGCGCTCGCCGCGCGCACGACCGTCTTCAACGTTCTGACCGCGAATTATCAGAACGACGAAGACGGCTTGCAGGCTCCGGGTAAGTTACGCGAAGACGTCGGAAATCTCAGCGCGGGGATCGTAACGCCACCGATCGCAAGCCTCGCAAACCGGATCAATCCGGAGTATCTGGCGGCCGTTAAGCAATACAATGCCTACCTGGTTTCCCTTAAGCCGGTCGGCGCTGCGTTCCAGGCCGCGGGGCTCAAAACGCTGACAATTCCGAGCGCCCTAGCGCCGTAGCGCCGGAGCGCGCCCGTCACCGTAAAACACCGCCGGGAGGCGGTGTTTTACCATGTGGCGCAACTACGCAAAACTATGACAACCGCCAAGAAGAAGATCGCCCCGGCCAAACCTGCGCCGAATCGTCCGTGGTCGCTTTTGAACAAACACGAACAGAATGCCGAGTACTCGCGGGCCTTGCACGCCTACTCGCAAGGTAACGGCGAAAATCCCGAAAGCCGCCCGAATTATTATAAGAAGCGCAGCGAAGCGGAGGCAAAAGCCGGTAGCTAAACTCTACTTCCGGTATTCGGCAATGAACGCCGGTAAATCGACGGCATTGCTGCAAGTCGCCCACAATTACGAGGCGCACGGTCGCCGGGTTGAAATTTATACGGCCGCAATCGACGGGCGGTTCGGGCCGGGCGTGATTACGTCGCGCCTCGGGCCGCAACGCAAAGCGCTCACGTTCGACGACGGCCTGGATTTTTTCGGACGGCTATCAGGCGAGAAAGATCTTTCGTGCGTCCTTATAGACGAAGCGCAGTTCTTGAGTGCAAACCAAGTCCGGCAGCTTCACCGCGTCGCGCACGTTGCGGGAATCCCCGTGATCTGTTACGGCATCCGCAGCGATTTCTTGGGTGAACCGTTTCCGGGGGCCGCATATCTCTTGACGCTTGCCGATAGCGTTGAGGAGATAAAAACGATTTGCGCATGCGGAAAGAAAGCCACGATGAACGTGCGGGTAGACGAAGGCGGGGCGCGGGTAAGAACCGGGAACCAAATTGCGATCGAGGGCGTTCACCGTTACATCCAAACATGCGGCACTTGTTTCTATCGAGGGAGTCCGGTTTGATCGCACAGAGATTCGTTGCAACCGCGGTCGTGATCGCCGCTATCGCAGTCATGCCGCATTCGGCGATGGCCGTCGAGCAGACGAGCGCGCAAACGCTTGGCGTTTCGGAATGCATGGTGGTCGTCGTGCAGACCCAGCAAGACGTCGATTCGGCGACCGCTAAGCCGGGACAGTTTTTTCGGTTTGCGACGATCAATGCCGTCACTGCCGGTGCCAACGTGGTCATTCCGGCAAAGACGCCTGGCTGGGGCGTCATCTCGGTCGCCTCGGCCGCCGGAGCACACGGAGTGCCCGGAAACTTGCTGCTCGATCCGCGATTCCTACTTCTTTCCGGCGAGCGCAAGCTCAGCGTCGTCTTGGATCACAACGCGAGCGATCTCGGAAAAACCGGAACGAGCGGTAACGCCCCCGGCATTCTGGGAGCCCTCCCCGTCCCCGCGATGGGTGCGGCGATCGGTGCCTTTAATTACCTACATCACGGCAACAATATCACGGTGCGTAAGGGCACGATCTTCGCCATTTTTCCCAGCGATTCACCAACCACTGCACGCTGCCAAAAACGATAGCAACCTTCGCCCCTTTACGTTCCCTTTTCGGCTCCGAAGTAGTGAATCAATTTCATTAAGAACATCGGAACGGTTTTCTGCGTGCTTGCATCACCGTATATGATGTAGAGTTCGTCGTGCGGCAGACGGCGATGGAACGCGAGCGAGAGATTCGTGCAAAAGATCGTGTCCGCGCAACTGCGTTGCGGAACGCCGTTGACCGTTGGTGCGGACCCGAAGATGCGCCGGACCCCGAAGGCCAGTGAGGTGTTCGCGTCACTTTGATACGCAAAGCTCGCTCGTTCCAGCCACTGGACGTTGAGCTGTCCGTTGTCCATGTATTGACGCGTGTTGTTGGCTTCAAAGCTGAGCGACCCGCGCGGCCCGAATTTTATTGTCGTCGAGCGCGAGAAGCTATCGAGGCGGCCCGAGCCGAACCGGCCGCGCGCATAAGCAAACGTCGTGGGGGTGGAGCTGCCGTAGTGATAGGTGAGGGCCGTCTCGTTTTGCGTGGTCGGCGCAAAGACGCCGCCTGCGCCGTTCGGGTCGTTGACCCACAAGTAGCTGGAACCGCTTTGCACCGACAGTCTCCAAAGCTTGCGGGTAATGAAGTCGATCGCGACCTGGTTGTCGCTCTGATTTAAACCGGGTGCACCGTGATAGCGGTCGAAGAAGACGTTGGCGTCGATCTGTTTGATCGCGCTGCCGGTGGGCGTCCATGTATGCTGGCTATACAATCCGTATCCCGCGATGTCGTTGTTGGAGAAAAAGCCGTCGTAGGGTGAAAATTGCGCGCCGATTCTGCGAATGCCGCCACCGGTGAATGAGTTCGCACCGAAAATTCCGCCGCCGATTTCAGCAAATTTCGCCTTCCGGGGATCGCTTACGAGCGTGCCGCTTTCCGTACCGTAATTTGCATAAATGAAGTGATGTGTGAGATCGCTCCACTTCGTGGCAAGTTGTAACGTGTTGTCGTGGAGCGCCGGCATATCGACGGCGACCCGTTGCGCGGAAACCCAGAAATTGCGCGGGCGGGTTTTGAAGATGACGGATTGCGCCGAGTCATTGCGCTGTACGCCGACCGCATCGAATCCGCCGAAGGTAAACCGCCCCTGCGTGCCTTCCACGGCGTAGCCGTTGCGGGGCGTTGGAATCGCGGGCGTGTACAGGGAGAATTCGTTCGGACACGCGTCGCATTCCATATAATTGTAGAAATTCGCGCCTTGCGTAAAGAAGGGCCGCGTTTCATTGTAGAAGCGTCGAAACGCCGTCGGAGAAATGCTCTGCTGATCGCTCTCGGCGTTCGAGAAGTCGGGATGAATCGTTGCAATGAACGACGAGGTTTGGGTGATCGGAATCGAGAGATCCACTCCGGTGCGCGACGTCGCGCCGCCTGCGGCTTGCGCGGCGGTGGCACCGAGTCCGTAGACCGCGATGCGGGGCTGCGGACGCACCGCTGCGAGCACCGGCATTCCGCGCATGGGCCGCGCGTAGTTCACGTCAGTCGTCCCGTTCCAGTTCGCCCCGCCACTCCAGCCATACAGTGAGCCGGTCGTCGGCTCGTAACGCGTTAGCTGAATGAGCCATTCTTTTTGATTCGCTCCGCGCATGATCGAGAGCGGAATGCGCATCGTCACGAACCATTCGTTTTGCCCGATCTTTCCCGTCGCTTGCCACGTCGGCTCGTACGCAAGATTTTCCGAAGACATCTGATAGCGCGTGCCGATCGGCGTGGATATGAATTGGTAGTTGAAGCCGTTTGAACCACCCGGCCACAGGGCGACTTTGACTTCATCGTCGAGGTCTACGCCGGCATTATTCGAGTGTTGATTGGCAAGAATCGCCGTACGCGTCTGCTTTGCATCGAATGCCACGTAGAGTGCCTTCCCATCCGTAAGAAGGTAGGCGATCGTATCTTCGCTGCCCGGAGAATGGCTAAGCCGGTCGTAGCCTAAGTGCACTTTTGCGCCCTGCTGCCAGACGGTCGAGCCCAGCGTCCCGTCGATCGCGGGGGGCGTCGTTACGACGGGGATGGTCAGAGAGAGCCCACTGCCATCCGTGGCTTCTATGGCCCCGGCGACCTGCGGTAGCGCGCACACGGCCGCCACGCACATCGCGCAGGCTATCAGTTTTGCTCCAAAGCTTCGCATCTTGGGTCCCTCTCCAGAAAGCGACGGCGGGCAATTGACAAGTCAGGCCCTTCCCAGAGGGAAGGCTGCCAATTCCGCACGGCCGGACAGTGAAAACGCGGCTATCTACTAATTCTTTAAGTGACTATAACAGGCCGCTGCGTCGCTTGTCAACTAATTCCTTAGGTGTCAAGCGAGGATTGCGTTCTACTGCGGGGCATGGTATCGTGAATCGGTCAAAAGGACTCGAAGTCGGCTATACCATGTTAGTACTAGACGAGTCGGATCCAAACACTGTCTATTTAAGGAGACTCGTTAGTGTACTCAGATGAAAAGCTGAATTGCGTTGATTGTGGACGTGAGTTCACCTTCACGACCGGCGAACAGGAATTCTACGCCTCGAAAGGCTTCCAAAACAAACCCAACCGTTGCACCGATTGCCGCGCTGCCCGCAAGGCCAGCCAAGGGCAAGGCGGCGGACGTTCGGGCGGTGGTGGTGGAAACCGCGAGATGTTCAAAGCAACCTGCAGCCAGTGCGGCGGCGTAGCGGAAGTTCCGTTCCAGCCCCGTGGCGACAAGCCGGTTTATTGCCGCGACTGCTTCGCCAGCAAGCCCAGCTACCGATAAGAGCTTAGAAACTCTTTCAAAAAGGCCCGCCGTCCTGGCGGGTCTTTTTTTGTGCGCAGTTTGGCTGGCGCCGCATATTGATTCGTCGCCCCCGGCCGCGGGAATAACAACCAGATGAGCCGAGCTTTTACCAAAGAGCGCGACGACGCGCCCGAACCGGTACAGATTGCAAAACGCGAAGAACCGCAGTACGAGCCGCCGGAAGACCGCACCGTTGCCGGATTCGGCGCGACCGTGCACGTTGGTGACGGCTCGAAGCTTGATGCTGTCTTTACCATCGTTGCCGATTCTGCGGCAGACGTAACCGCGGGTAAAATCGGCATGACCTCACCGCTCGCACAAGCGTTGCTCGGCGCACGCGCCGGAGACCGCGTGATATGGGAACGTCCGATCGGCAAACTCAAACTGCGCGTTTTAGATCTCCGGTACGACCCGTAGCAAAAACGGCATTCTATCCCAGCCGTCGAAAATCGGGGCCCGTGAGCAATTCGCGGGTCTTTATTTTAGTGGCCGTATTCATTCTGGCCGCGGCCGGCACGTGGTTGTACTTTTCCAAGAAGTTCAGCAACCCGGTCGGGGATCACGTCACGATTTACTACACCAAGAACGACGGTACGACCGAAGTGCCGTGGGCCGTTTCGATGCGCCCGCCAAGCCGCGGCGAAACGGGCATCGAACACTTGCAAAACGCGGCTTTGTATAGCGCCGTTCAAGCAGTCGCCGGGCCGCCTAGTGGTACGGCTGCGGTCCGGTTTCCAATTGGAACGGTTGTGAGGAGCGTTCACGTTACCGCTTCAAGCGCGGATGTCGACCTTTCGGGAAACGTGAAATCGAATACCGGGAGTTTTGATGAATCCGGCGAGTTTAAAGCGCTGGTCTGGACGCTGACGGGATTGCCGGGTATTGATTCCGTCGCTATTCGCATCGATGGGAAACGTCTTGACGCGCTGCCTGGAGGTCATCTTGAGTTGGATAAACCGCTCCACCGTTCGGATTGGTAGCGCCGGCGCTTTTGCGCTATCGGTTACGCTGTGCATGCTTGTAGGTGCAAGCGCGCAGAACCCCGCAACGGTTTGGTTCGATAACCGGCAAATCACCTTTCACCATCCGGTTGTCCGCAAGGACGATATCGCCGTCGCGCTTCACGATCCGGCCGTGCAGGCATTGCTCGCACGCGTCGGCGCTTCGGTTGCGTGGCAGCCCGGCGAACGCTACATCTTGGTGACGACCGCCGAGCCGCATATCGTGACCTTTGCCATCGGCGAGGTGCGTTACGATCTCGCAGACGTTTCCTCGTCCGCGCGGTTTGCGCCGTTTCTCAAAGACGGCGATGTCTATTTGCCGTTGCGCGCGCTCGCGCACGCTCTCTATCTCGAACCCAAAGATGACCGCGGCCAAATCGTGTTGCAACCTCAAATTGCGGTCGCCGACGTGCAGAGTCAACGCGACGTTTCGCAACTCGTTTTGCACGGCGCGCTACCGCTTGCGCCGCGCAAAATTTCGTCGTCGGGCGGCCGCATCGTGTACGATTTCCCCGGCTTGGGCTCGACGCTCGAACGCAGCCGTAAGGTGCGCGCCGGGAGTCTTTGGGAAATCGACGTCGAGATGGGCGGCACGACGCGCAATCCGGATACCAAGATCACGCTCGTGCTCGCACGCGGTGCAAATCTCGCGGACGGCGTGAGCGGAAACTATCACGACTTTACGGTCGCGCTGTCCGCGGGCGCGGCGCCGCATCGCGTGCCCCCGCCGCCGCCGTCGATGGCCCAAAGCGCGCCGCCTTCCGCCGAGCCTGCGCCGGGCGAAATCGACTCCCAGCAAACTCCGGCGCCCTCGCCCGCTGCAAGTGCAGCCGCCGTTACCGCGGTCGACGCCGTGCAAAACGGCACCGTCTTTGCGGTGCAGATTGCCGTGAATGGAAGCGCGGCGTACGAATGGCACCGTCTGCTGGACAACCGCTGGTACGTCGATATTCACGGTGCCTGGCTGCAAGCCGCCGCGGGCGACCGCGCACAATCCTCGCCCAGTGTGAGTTCGCTGCGCGTTCATCAGCTCTCAAACGACACGGTGCGGGTTGCGCTCACGCTCACGGGTGAAAAACCGGTGAACGTTACACCGTCCGATCACGGCCTAGATATCAGCGTGCAAGAAGAGGATGCAACCGGCGTCGTGCGTTCGGGCTCGGGACAAATCGGCGCGGGTGCCGTTGCGAACGTTCCGGTCCAGCCGGGGCAAAATGCGCCCGGCACGTGGAAGTACGCGCCGGCTCCCGAGGCGCCGGCTTCCGCCAATTCCCGTTTGATCGTACTCGACCCCGGCCACGGCGGCAGTGACGCCGGGGCTGCGCGCTCGGAGGTCGTCGAGAAGAAAGTAAACTTGGATATTAGCCAGCGGTTGCGCGATATTTTGGTTGCGCGCGGATGGCAAGTAACGATGACGCGCGATTCCGATAAAGACGTCTACGCACCGAACGACGGTGCTCGCGAGGAATTGCAGGCACGTTGCGATGCCGCAAACAATGCGGGCGCGCGCTTGTTTGTGAGCGTGCACGCAAATACGGCAGGTTCCTCCAGCGTCAGCGGGTCGACGTTCTATTATTCCAAGTCTGTGGACGTGCCGCTCGCGCGAGCCATCGAACGGCGCGTCATAGCCGAGTCGGGAACGAACGACGACGGCGTGCAGAAGTCGAAGTTTTACGTCACGTTGCACACGACGATGCCGGCGGTACTGATTGAAACGGCCTTTATGACCAATCCCGGCGATTACCGGCGTTTGCTTTCGAACGATTGGCGGCAGCGGATGGCACAAGCCATCGCCGACGGTATCGGCGACTATGCTTCACCCGGCAGCCCTTCGCAAACTTCTCAGCGCCGGTAATGCTGGGCGTTTTCGATTCGGGCCTCGGCGGGCTCTCCGTGGTGCGTCGTTTGCGCGAAAGACTGCCGCATCACGACCTGTTGTTCTTTGCCGATCAGGCGCACGTTCCGTACGGCGGACGGCAAGCCGAGGATCTCGCGCGACTCTTGCGCCAAAACGTAACGCTCCTCAACGACGCCGGCGTCTCGATGATCGTGATGGGTTGCAATACGACCTGCGCGATCGCGCAGCGTTTCGGATGGCCGCAGTCCGCGGCGCGCATCTTGGATCTGATCGAGGCCGCCGTTATCGCCGTCGAACGGTCGGGTGCTAAACGGATCGGCGTCGTCGCAACGGAGGCAACGGTCAATACGGGAGCCTATACGAACGCGATTACGGCGCGCATAGCGGGTGCCCGGGTGACGCAAATAGCGGCACCGGCGCTCGTGCCGCTTGTTGAGCGCGGTTTAGCGGGAACGCAGGAGGCACACGATGCCGTCGCCGGTGTTTGCGCGCAGTTGCCGCATGATTTGGATGCCGTCGTCCTTGCGTGCACGCACTATCCGATTCTTGATTTGCATTTCGCCGACGCGTTGGGCGAAGGCGTGCGGCGCATCGATCCGGCCTTGGTGCAAGCGGATCGCGCCGCCGAGTTCGCAGGGAACGGCGTCTTACCCATCGGCTTAGGTGAGATCCGCTATTGCACGAATGGTGACGTGGAAACGTTTCGCACCAGCGTCCGCATGATCGCGGGTGATTTCAATCCGGACGTTCGCGCGCTACAACTGCACGATATGAAATAGCCAGAAGAAGAAGACGACCGAAAACGTAGCCAGCGCGCAGCCCGCAATGACTTGCAGAATCGTATGCGCCTTGAGGTAGACGCGGGCCCAGCAAATCATTGGAACGAGCACCGCGAACGGCCAGACCTGCTGACCGCCCGGGAGCAAGCCGAGCGCGACGAGCGGCGCGGTTATGCCGAGCGCATGCGTGCTGATCTTCCAATAACGCGTAATGTACTGCACGACGAAGGTGCTTAAGGTAAAGCCGGCCATGGCCGCGATCAAGAGCTTCGGCGAATGCGTCACCCACAGTGCGACGGTGCCGGCCAGATAAAAGATGACAAACGCGCCGAAGACGGTTTCCCGCTCCGTCCGAATGGACATATCCAAATCCGAAATGCGCTCCGTAGCGTATAACCAGAAGACAAACGCCATGGGGCCGATGGATGTGAAGAACGTGCTCAGGAACAGCAGCCACCAGAAATTTTCGACGCTGGTCGCGCGTGCGTGGGAGAGGATGATGAATAAAGCAAGCGATGTCAAAAACGGGTTAAAGATCGTCGATAAAATGCGCGCGGCATCCCGCCAAACGTCGCGTTTCCTTTTGATCGCGACGGGCGCGTTGATCGGGGACGGCTCGTTGACCACGCTCGTAGGTCTTTCCAAGAAGCAGGGAAATCCTGCGAATTAGGACCCGGGTACGGCCGCGTCGAACCATCGAGCCCACACTATGATCATCGAACGTATCGCCGGCCCCGCCGACGTGAAGCATCTTCCGCGGCCCCAAATCGAACCGCTTGCCGCTGAAATACGCGATTTATTGATTTCGACGTGTGCGAAAAACGGCGGTCATCTTGCGCCCAATCTTGGGGTCGTCGAGTTGACGCTTGCATTGCACCGCGTGCTCGACTTGCCGGCGGACAAGCTGGTCTGGGACGTGAGCCATCAAACCTACGTTCACAAAATCCTAACGGGCCGGCGCGAACGCTTCGGAACGCTGCGGCAAGGCGGCGGCCTGTCGGGCTTTGCCATGCGCTCGGAATCGCCGTACGACGTATTCGGTGCCGGGCACGCCTCGACAAGCGTGTCTGCGGCGCTGGGAATGGCCTTAGCGCGCGATCTCGCGCACGAGCGTCACGCAGTCGTTGCCGTATTGGGCGACGGTGCGCTAACGGGCGGACTTGCATACGAAGCGCTCAATAACGCCGGGCAGCTCAAAACCAATTTCATCGTGATCTTGAACGATAACGAAATGTCGATCGCGCCGAACGTCGGCTCGATCGCGTCGTACCTCTCGGTCCTGCGCAGCAAGCCGCTGGCGAATCTTGCGCGCGAGAAGACCAAGGGCGTGCTCGATCACATTCCCTTCGGCGGCGCCGCGCACAAAGCGCTCTCGACCGCCGAAATCGCGGCGATGCGGTTTGTCGCTCCGGCTGAAAAAACCGCCGTCATTTTCGAAGAACTCGGTTTTCGCTACATCGGTCCGGTCGACGGACACAACTTCGATGCCGTCGTCGATGCGCTTCAAACCGCGCGCGCCGTTGCCGGTCCAGTGCTCTTACACGTGCGCACCGTGAAAGGCAAGGGTTATCATCCCGCGGAAGCGGATTCGCGCACGTTTCACGGCGTCAGCGGCGCCTTTGAAATCGAGAACGGGAACATTGCCAAAAAGGCCGATGCCCGCGCGACGTTCTCCGAGGTCTTCGGGGATGCCATGAACGTGGTCGCGGAACGCGACCGCCGCATCATCGGCGTTACGGCGGCAATGCCCGACGGCACCAAGCTCTCAAAGTTTGCCAAACGTTTTCCGGACCGCTATTTTGACGTTGGTATCGCCGAGGCGCACGCGGTGTGTTTTGCCGCCGGTGCGGCTTCGGCGGGGCTCAAACCGGTGGTCGCGATCTATTCGACGTTTTTGCAGCGCGCGTACGACCAAATCGTGCACGACGTGATCGTGCAGAATCTGCCGGTTGTATTTTGTTTGGATCGTGCGGGCCTCATCGGCGACGACGGTCCGACGCACATGGGGTTGTACGACATCGCGTATTTGCGCACGCTTCCGAACATGACCGTCATGGCGCCGCGCAACGAAGACGAACTTTTGCCGATGCTCGAGCACGCGCTCTCACTGAACGCACCGGCGGCGATCCGGTACCCCCGCGGAAGCACCAGCGGGCGGCATGCGGACCCCGTCGCGCCGCTCGCGCAGGGTCGCGCCGAAGTTCTGCGCCGCGGAAGCCGCGTGGCGATCCTTGCCCTCGGAAATACCGTGGATGTCGCACTGGATGCGTACGATGCCCTTCAGCCCGAAGGTCCACGCCCGACGGTGGTCAATGCGCGCTTCGCGAAGCCCCTGGACGAAACGCTGCTCATCGAGCTGGCGGCGACGCACGAGCGCTTTATTACGTTGGAAGAGCACGCGCTCGCAGGCGGCTTCGGTTCGGCGGTCGTAGAGTTCGTCTCGGATCGGGGGCTGGCCGCCGGCGTCGAACGCATCGGCGTGCCGAACGTTCTGGTCCAGCACGATACCCAGCCCAAGCAGCGCGCGCAATTTGGCCTGCAGGCGGAAAATCTGGCCGCCCGCCTGTTGTCGCGTTATTTTATGAACACGGAGAAACTCGTTTGATGTTTGCGCTCCTCGCCGCGGCAGCCGCCGCTCCGGCTCCCAAAGTTTCCGCCGCGCCGCTGCAACTCACGCAGCCGCTTACCGCGCCGCTGTACGCGCCGCACACGTGGTTTGCGCAGCACGCAGGCTGGTTGACGCACACGCTCGCGGGGCTGGCCATTCTGTTCGCGATTGGTTTGATCGTGTTGCTTGCGATTCAGACGACCAAACAAGAGGGGCTCTCCGGCACGATCGGCGGCCGCGTCGAATCCGCCTATCGCACCCGCCCCGGCATGGAAGAGAACATGAAACGGCTGACCGGTTTTGTGGCCGTGTCGCTCGTCGTCGTATGGGCGATCCTCTCGCTAACCGGAATTTAAGCACACCTTATGGCGCTGCTTGAGGTCAAAAGCCTTCGAACCACTTTTCGAACGGAAGACGGACTCGTAACGGCGGTCAATGGATTGTCTTACGCGATCGAAGCCGGATCGACGCTCGGCATCGTCGGCGAATCGGGTTCGGGTAAATCCGTCAACGCGCTCTCCATCATGCGACTGATCCAAAAGCCCGGCAAGATCGAAGCCGGTGAAATTCTGCTCAATGGTGAAAATTTGCTCACCAAGAGCGAGTCGGAAATGCGCCGGATTCGCGGCAACGAAATCGCAATGATCTTTCAAGATCCGATGACCTCGCTCAACCCGGTGCTTACGGTCGGCGAGCAAATTTCAGAAGCCGTACAACTGCACTTGGGCATGAACAAGCGCGATGCTCTCACCAAGACGATCGACATGCTCAAGCTGGTCCGTATTCCCGCGCCGGAGCAGCGCGTTCACGATTATCCGCATCAATTCTCGGGCGGTATGCGCCAGCGCGTGATGATCGCCATGGCACTTTCCTGCGAACCAAAAGTGCTTATCGCGGACGAACCGACGACGGCTCTCGACGTTACGATTCAGGCGCAGATTATCGAGCTGATGAAAGAGATGCAAGAGCGCACGGATGCGGCCATCATCATGATCACGCACGACCTGGGCGTCGTGGCGGAAGTCTGCGAAAACGTCCTCGTGATGTACGGCGGAAACATGGTCGAATACGGAACGGCCGTCCAAATCTTCGACGATCCCAAGATGCCGTACACGCAGGGGCTGCTTTCATCGCTGCCCCGTTTGGACGCCAGCAATCGCGAACGCCTCGTTCCGATTAAGGGCCAGCCTCCCAATCTTCTGCGCCTCCCGGCGGGTTGTGCGTTCGCGCCCCGGTGCGCTTACCGCATGCCGATCTGCGATCAGCCCGTGCCGCTGTACGATTTCGGCGGCGGACACGTCGCGCGATGCTATCTCTACGACGAACGTTCGAAAGATCAGCGTCCCATCGAAACGCAGAGCGCGCCGCAGGTTTCCCTTAGCGATCTTGCGGTGACCCCGCAAGCCCTTGCGGAGAAAGGCTAGCATGGCGGTCGCTCCCGCACCCGCTCCCAGCAGCGCGCAAGCCGATCTGGTCGCGGTCAAAGATCTTCACAAATATTTCCCGATCCATGCCGGTCTGCTTTCGCGCCACGTCGGCGACGTCAAGGCGGTCGACGGCGTCGATTTCTCGATTCCAAGCGGTGAAACGCTCGGCCTGGTCGGTGAATCGGGTTCCGGCAAGAGCACCATCGGGCGCGTTCTTCTGCGACTGCTCCCCGCAACGAGCGGCGAAGTGTATTTCGACGGCGAGAACATTTTGAACTTACGCCGGGACGATTTACGCAAGCTGCGCAAAGAGATGCAGATTATCTTCCAGGACCCGTACGCATCGCTCAATCCGCGCATGACCGTAGGCGATATCGTCGGCGAACCGCTGCAGATCCACCGCATCGCCCAGGGCAAAGACAAGGACGCAAAAGTTCAGGACTTGCTCAAAATGGTCGGCTTGCAGCCCTACCACGCAAACCGTTACCCGCATGAGTTTTCCGGCGGCCAACGCCAGCGCATCGGTATCGCGCGTGCGCTCGCGGTCGATCCGAAGTTCATCGTGTGCGACGAACCCGTCTCCGCATTGGACGTCTCGATTCAGGCCCAGGTTATTAATTTGCTCGAAGACCTGCAACAGAAGTTGGGCCTGACGTACTTGTTCATCGCGCACGATCTCTCGGTCGTTCGGCACATCTCAAACCGTGTCGCGGTGATGTACGTCGGCAAGATCGTCGAGCTTGCGAACCGCGATCAACTCTACGAAAACCCGCTACATCCTTACACGCAGGCCTTGCTCTCCGCGATCCCGATCCCGGATCCGCATGTGGAACGCCGGCGCAAACGCATCATCCTCACCGGCGACATTCCATCGCCCGTGAATCCGCCGTCGGGATGCCGCTTTCACACCCGCTGTCCCGTCGCATTCGACCGCTGCGTCACGGAAATTCCGGCATTCAAAGAATACGAGCCGGGGCATTCCGCCGCGTGCCATTGGGTTGAGGAGCACGCAGGGCGCGGCCCCGATCTCACCGGCGGTCCCGTCGTCATCGATTCCTCCGGAATATCCAATTCCGCCTGAGTAGAAGGGTATAAAAAATGAGCGACCGCTTTGCGATCGCTCGTTTTTTATTTGCCCGGCGTTAGGCTTTCTTCTTGCGTCCGCCGGCCTTTTTACGTCCGCCGGCTTTCTTGCGTCCGCCCGCAGCCTTCTTACGTCCGCCGGCTTTCTTACGTCCGCCCGCAGCTTTCTTACGTCCGCCGGCTTTCTTACGTCCGCCCGCAGCCTTCTTACGTCCGCCGGCTTTCTTACGTCCGCCCGCGGCCTTTTTACG
>JALZBM010000106.1 GCA_030947385.1 Vulcanimicrobiota bacterium | reverse complement strand
GGTTTCGTAGTCGTGCGTCTCGATCTTGGGCCGGAGTTTGACTTCCTTAAGCTCCCAATTTTTTTGCTTCTTACGCGCATCTTTGTCTTTTTTCTGCTGCTCGTACTTCAATCGGCCGTAGTCGCCGATTTTACAAACGGGCGGCTGTGCGGTCGGTGAAACCTCGATGAGGTCGAGACCCGCGGCTCGTGCACGCGCTAGCGCGTCCTCGGTTTGCAAAATTCCGAGTTGTTCGCCCGCCTCGTCGATGACGCGAACTTGGCGAATGCGGATCTGGTCGTTAATACGGAGCGGTCGAGCTATGGCATTACTCCCGGGGCAAAAACCCAAGCAAATAAAAAAATGGCGTTGCCGAAGCAACCCCACTACTGCGGACCCTACCGTCGGGACCTCACGTGAAGACCGGATCGCCCGAGGGCATCCGGTGAGGACCCGTAAAGGCCCTACTTCGGCTCAGGCATCATATCAGGGACGGAGCCTAGGGTCAACCGCCTAGGCGACCGATGGATTTTTCTTTCGGTGGTGGGCGGTTACGGGGCCCTCCTGCATGTCTGTCCGAAGCACTTTGCCGGAAAGGTTGCGGCGGGCGAAGTCCGTAGCGATGCGGTTGGACTCCTCCTCGCCGAATTTGGTTTCGAACACGCTTACGGAAATAGCGCGGCCCATACCGGTTTCGATCCAGTGATAGCTGATGAAACCTGGAATGGTTTCGAGCAAGGGGGTGAAGCCGTCCGCAATGATCCGGCTGATTTCTTGCGCATCGCCGGTCATCTTGAATTGACGAATGGTTGCATGCATGGCTAGAACTCCGTCAGTGCGTCCTTAAAGCGTTCCAAGAGCAGTTCGATTTCTTCGCGGGTGATGATCAGAGGCGGGGCCAGGCGCAGGACGTTGGCGTGCGTGTCTTTCGAAGCGACCCGGCGCTTTAAGAGCGCGGTTGAGACGGGACGGGCCGGTGTAAAGAATTCGATTCCGATCAGCAATCCGCGGCCGCGTACTTCTTTAATGAGCGGGGATCGCAGTGCGCGCAGTCCGTCGGCAAGCAGTTTTCCCATTGCGGCAGCGTTGCTTGCGAGATCTTCATCGATGATGACATCCAGTGCTGCAATCGCGACGGCGCATGCGAGCGGATTTCCGCCGAAGGTGCTCCCGTGATCGCCCGGCTGGAACAGGTCCATCAATTGCTTATTCGCAAGGGCGGCGGCTACCGGATAATATCCGCCGCCGAGCGCTTTGCCGACGATCAACACATCCGGTTTGACGTTGTCATAATCGACCGCGAACATATTCCCCGTGCGACCGAAACCGGTTTGAATTTCATCGGCCATAAAGAGCACTCGATGCTCTTTGCACAACGCCCAAGCGCGCTTTAGGTAATCCGGCGGCGGGACGTTGACGCCCCCCTCGCCTTGTATCGGTTCGATCAGGATCGCCGCCGTATTTTTGTTGATAGCGGCTTGCAACGCACCGGTGTCGCCGAAATCGATACGAACGAAACCGGGAGTGAACGGCCCGAAACTTCTTTTATAAGACGGTTCGGACGACGCGCTAATGATCGACGTTGTGCGCCCGTGGAAATTATTGTTGAAGACGATGATCTCGGCCCGGTCGGCCGCGACGCCTTTGATGTCGTACGCATAGCGTCGCGCGAGCTTAATGGCCGTTTCCACGGCTTCGGCACCCGTGTTCATCGGCAGCGCGACTTCGAGGCCGCACACGTGCGTGAGCTTCTTCAAAAACTGCGGGAGACGGTCGTTGCGCATCGCCCGGGAGACGAGGCTGACCCGGCCGGCTTGTTCGATTAGGGCGGCCTTGATGCGCGGATGGCAGTGACCTTGATTGACGGCGGAATACGCACTGATGCAGTCGAGGTAGCGTTCTCCCGTAACGTCAAAAAGCCAGACGCCTTGCGCGCGTTCGACCACGAGGTCTAAGGGATGATAATTGTGCGCCCCGTAGCGGTCTTCCATCGCTATGAGTTCGTGCGCTTTTTCCTCGATCACGTCCGTTGTTTCCAATCGCGCCGGCTAGGCGGTTCGAAACTCTTAAGGACGCCCTCGCTCGCTCCCTTTTTGCAAACCAAGAGCCCGGCTCGCGGGCTCTTGATAACGCAAAAGCGCCTTTAGCGCGGCGGCGGTGTGGCTGCCGGCCGCATTTTCATTTTTTTGGGTTTGGGCATTCCCTTGGACATGTGCCCCATTCCCGTGCCGGTCTGGGTTGCGGGGTGGCGGTTGAATTTATCGAGCCAATTCGGACCGTTGGCATTGTTCTGTACTCCGCCTTGGGGCGCGAGCGTACCGGCCGGCTCCGTATTCGGCGTCGTTGGTGTTACGGTATTCGGAGGCATAGTGTTTGGCGTGGGTGCAACCGTCTGTGCGGGTGCCGGTGCGGCGGGCGTCGGACTCTCTTCCGGCGACGCGCTGGGCGAAATTTGCGCGACGACCGTTTGCGTGGCACCGGTTCTTCCTGGGGCGGCCGCCGCGACGGCGACGAACAAGAGCAGTGCAAGGCCGCTTGCGGCCAATCGTGTGGTGGTCATGTCGGGGATCTCCTTGTCGTAAAATGCCGCAGGTTGCGGATGTATCGCGTACCCCGATAGACTGGTTTCTTCGCGTACTGCCCGTTGCTCGGCCGTTCAATAAACGGGCTAGGCCCTGCAAGGCTGTATAAATTCGCGGAGCGAACGTGCCGCAGCGTGGTAACGACCTACGTTGAAGCGCAAGAACGTTTGGAGCGTTTTCTCGAACGCGATCACGCGCAAGTCGGTGAGTTGGGAAAAACCATTTTGCTCACGCACGGCAGACGCACGAAGCGGGTTGCCGTTCTGCTTCACGGGATGGCAGCCAGCCCCACGCAGTTCGTTGAATTTGCGCGGCTTTTGCACGAGCGCGGCTACAACGTCCTGGTACCCCGCTTACCGCGGCACGGATACACCGACCGCCTAACCGATGCGCTGGCGAATCTTTCGGCCGCGCAACTCAAAGACATGACGACCCAAGCGGTGGAGATCGCGCACGGCTTGGGCGAGAGCGTCACGGTCATCGGCTTTTCGCTCGGCGGTTTACTTGCGGCTTGGTCGGCTCAATACCACCGAATCGCAACGGTCATGTGCATCGCGCCGTTCTTCGGCGTGGCGTGGATGCCGCACCGGTTTGCGCCATTGGTATCGGGCGTTCTGCTCAAGCTTCCGAATCGTTTCCATTGGTGGAATCCCATTGCGCGCGAAAAACAGATGCCGGCGCATGGTTATCCGCGCTATTCAACTCACGCGGTAGCCCAGGCGTACCGGCTCGTCTACGATGTTTTTCACGACGCACAAGCGCACGCACCGCGGGCTGGAAAAATCATTATGGTTACGAATGCCAAGGAAACGACGATCAACAATCGCTCTGCGCGCAAGCTAACGAAGTTGTGGAGCGCCCAAGACGCCGATCAGGTTCTCACTTTTCAATTCACGGACTTACCGCTCTCGCACGATATCATCGAACCGCTGCGCCACCCGGAAATCGTTGCACGCGTCTATCCGAAACTGCTCGAACTGCTGGACGCCTAGAGAAACTAGCGCAGTTCCCTATAGCGGAAGCAGGTACGCGCATGATCGTTTACCAGGCCGGTCGCCTGCATGAACGCATACATGATGGTCGGGCCGACGAAGCGCAATCCGCGCGCACGCAGGTCTTTGCTCAGCGCGATCGATTCGGCGGACTCCGCCGGCAGTTCCCCAGACATTCGCCAATCGTTGATGCGCGGCGCTCCGCCGACAAAGCGCCAGACGTACGCATCGAAGGAGCCGAAGTCGCT
Source organism: Vulcanimicrobiota bacterium (assembly GCA_030947385.1). Lineage (GTDB taxonomy): Bacteria > Vulcanimicrobiota > Vulcanimicrobiia > Vulcanimicrobiales > Vulcanimicrobiaceae > JACRUB01. The sequence continues at coordinate 3,761 of JALZBM010000106.1, read as the reverse complement.
TTGAATCGCTAGGAAGGCGCGCGCGTTAGAAACCGTCGATTCAACCTTCGCGCGGTTGCGTATAATGCCCGGATCCATAAGCAGCTTTTCAACCTGTGCGGGCGTGATACGCGCAATTTTCTGCGGATCGAAATCGTGGAAGACTTCGCGATAACGTTCGCGCTTGCGCAAGACGGTTTCCCAGCTCAATCCGGCCTGCGCGCCTTCGAGCGTGAGGAATTCAAAGAAGCGCGCGTCATCGTGGACGGGAACGCCCCACTCGTCGTCGTGATAGGTGATGCTCGCGGCGGTTCGCGCCCACGCGCACCGCTGCCCAGGATTTCCGGAGGCCGGCATGGACGTTGCATTACCGACGCGGACATTGGATTCCCCGCGGCTAACATCCGCGCATGTTGGAATTGCGCAGCCGGCCGGTCGCAAGTTACGGCGAAGCACTCGAACGCGTCAAGACGATGCAGCGGCTCGATGATGCATCGATCCTCGAGATTGCGCGCACGACGGTCTACGACCGCGGGGCCAAGGCGCCGCTGGCGGTCGTGTTGCTGCATGGTTTTACCAATCACCCGGGTCAGTACCGCGAATTTGCGCCGGTGCTCTTCGAACGCGGCCATAACGTGTTGATCCCGCGATTGCCCGAACAGGGGGATCGCGATCGGATGACCAGGCGGATGGCGAAACTCACGCCGCAGCAACTCCTGGACACGGCAAACGAAGCCGTCGATATCGCGCAGGGTTTGGGCGAGCGGGTTGCGGTCCTTGGGATTTCCACGAGCGGATTGTTGTGCGCGTATTTAGCGCAATACCGCCGCGACATTGCGCGTTCGATTCCGGTTGCGCCCGTTTTTGCGATGCTGCATGCAAATATTCCCCTCAACGCGTTCCTGAGCAGTGCGTTGTTGGCATTACCGAATTTCTTTGTCTGGTGGGACCCGCGCAATAAAGAAAAAGAGCTGCCGCGCACCGGATATCCGCGGTTTCCCACGCGCGCCCTCGCCGGAGCGCTGCGTATCGGCTTTCCCGTCGAACGGGATGCATCGAAGGCGGCGATTCTCGCACGTTCCGCGGTGGTCGTGACCAATGCCAAAGATCCAGCCGTGAATAACGGCGTAACGAAACAGGTTGTGAACGACTGGCGAAAGCACGCCCCCGGGCGCGTGGACGAGTTCGAATTTACGGCCTTGCCGGTTAACCACGACATCATCGACCCCGAGAACGCACAACCCCGAACGGACATCGTCTACCCGAAACTGCTCGAAATCATCGATGCCACGCCATAACGTTTACGTAAGGTTTTTTGGGTAGGTACCTACAAGCGCTACCATCTTTTCGGGAGATTTTGAATGCTTCGACCGAACCTCAGTCTGTTTCTTGCGGCTGCATTTCTGGCCGCATGCTCGAATAATGCGAACGGTTCCGCGACCGGATCGAACGGCGCGGTCAACGTTTCCGGATCGACGGCATTATTGCCCTTAGTCAAACAAGCGGCCCAACGTTATCAGGCCGAACACAGCGATGTGAAGATCAGCGTTTCGGGAGGCGGCTCGCGCGTCGGGCTCACGCAGGCGATGGAGAAGGCCGTCGATATCGGTGACTCGGACATCCCGCCGGGCAAGGAGCAGACCGCCCTTCTCGATCACAAAGTGGCCGTCGTGAGTTTTGCCGTCGTGACGAACCCGTCGGCGGGCGTCAAGAATCTGAGCAAGAAGCAGATTGCGGATATCTTTACCGGCAAGATTACCGACTGGAAGCAAGTCGGGGGCTCCGGCGGCAAAATCACCATTATCAACCGTCCCAAAAGTTCGGGCACGCGCGCCGTCTTTGTTTCTGTGGTGTTGGGCAACCAGCAACCGACAGCTGAGGGCTTGACGCAAGATTCTTCCGGAACCGTCGTGACGACGGTAGGGCAGACGCCGGGCGCCGTTTCGTATGTATCGACCGGATACTTAAAAAACGCGAACGTTACGAGCGTAGGCATCGGCGGCGTGCAGCCGACGGATGCAAACGTTATGTCCGGGCGGTATCCCTTCTGGTCGTACGAACATATGGTAACGTACGGCGAGCCGAATAAAGCCGCCGCGGATTTCATCGATTATGTCAGCAAAGATCGCGCCGATCTAAAGCAACTCGGTTTCCTACCGGCTAACACAGTCAAACCCGCGTCACGCTAAGATGCCTGTGTCACCCTGAGCTTGTCGAAGGGGCGTCATGGCGCCATCCGTGTGCGCGGTTGCGCCTTCGTGCCGGGCGCAATTGAGAGCAGCGCCGCGCGAAGTTCCGCATAGCGAGTTGCCCCCAAACTCTTGAGTAAACGGCGCTCGAGCGACGTATTAAACCGGATCACGAGACCCAGCACGTCGCGAGCGCTTTTGGTCGGCACGACCAGTTTAGCCCGTCGGTCTTCTTTGTCGGCCCGGCGCGTCACGTAACCCAATTTCTCCAATTCGTCGATCATTTCACCGATCGCCGCCTTCGAGATGCCGGCGCGTTGCGCGATCTCCGTGGCGCGGCTGCCGGCGAGGTCGATGTTGGCAAACAGTGCTCCGTGCTTGGGGCGGATGTCTTTATGGCCGGCGAGATGAAGCGCCCCGACGAGCTCGCGAGCCGTGATTTGGTAAGCCGCCAGCAGGAGGGACTGGGTAGACACCGTTTCGGGCTTTGACTTTTTCAAATTAGTATAGTAACCTTACTATATTGTATCCTTACTAAAAAGTGGTTTTTTGAAATTGTCCGCACTCGGTCCTGTTGCCTTGGAGGTGCCATGAAATTTGGAACGCTTCTTTGTTGTCTGTGTCTGGTTGCCATTGGAGGATGTGGTCCCAGCGGCGGTGCCAACTCGTCGCCCGTCGTTGCCCAAGCCTGGCAGATCGGAGCCGGAGGCTCGGCGCAAGCCGAGGCGCTTCAAGCGCTGGACTTTTATCCGAATGCGATAACGATTAACGAAGGCGATACCATCACGTGGCTCGATCCAACGACGGAACCGCACACGATCTCAATCCCACCTGCCGGAGCGATGCCGCCGCCCGGCCCGCCGCAACCACCCGTTGGAGGAAATGTTTTTGACGGAGCCGCGTACGTGAGTTCCGGTTTTCTGCCAACCGGAGTTGCCTATTCCGTGAAATTTACGAAAGCGGGCACGTACAAGTATTATTGCCTCATACATCAGCCTGAGATGAGCGGCACCATCGTCGTGCAACCCGCGGGCTCTGCACTTCCAAAATCGCAAGGCGATTATTCCGCGGCGGGACAGGCAGATCTCGCCGTCGACATCAATGCGTCCCTCGTCTCGGTTTCGGCGTTCCCCTATTCCGCGGGCGGAAACCACCTCGCCGCGGGAATTGCGCCGAACCTCGCGGCGGGTCCGCCGTCCCAAGGGACGGTCATGCGTTTTCTCGATGCGCCCACACTTGGAACTGCACCGGTTAACCTCACCGTTGCGGCCGGGGCTTCAGTCACGTGGACGAACCAATCCAACAACTCGCCGCACACCGTTACGTTTCCGGTCGCCGGCCAGACGCCGCCGCCGGGACCACCCGACATTCCGGCCGCCGGCGGGTCAAGCTACGACGGTACCGTCTTTACGAATTCGGGTGTCATGCCGCCGGGAGCTTCCTACACGCTGACATTTACGAAAGCGGGGACCTACACATACTACTGCCTGTTCCATGCAGGCGAGGGAATGACCGGGACGGTAACGGTTCAATAGGTTCCCTACGGCAATTTTAGTGACGGACGCGTCGTGATGACCGGGCGCGGATCATGGA
>JALZBM010000291.1 GCA_030947385.1 Vulcanimicrobiota bacterium | reverse complement strand
GCCCACGCTCACCGCAAACACATCGAGCGCCAGCGAAAGCGCGATGACGATGATTTTTATCAGCGGCAGCATGCCTGCCTTGGTATGGACTTAGAGCGCTAAGGTCCTTTTCGGAGCGGCGCTGCAATCCAGCAACTGCATCACGGACATGCGCAGTTGCGAGATCGTAAACGGCTTGTTCAAAAACAAGTTCGCGCCGGCGGTGCGCGCGCGTCCGTCCATCGCGTAGTTGGTGTGTCCGCTGATCATGAGAATCGGGACATCTTTGGTCCGGTTATCCGAACGAAGGCGCTCGATCAGGTCGATGCCGGAGATTCCGGGCAGCATGAAATCGCAAATAATGAGATCGAACGCTTCTTCTTCCCGGTGCACCGCAACGAGAGCGCTCTCGGCATCGGTGCACGTGACGATGCCGTACGGCCCCTTTTTAAGCACCGTCTCGATCAAGGTGCAAATTGCCGGATCATCATCCGCAACGAGAACTCGAAAGACATGTCCAGTCATGTATAGGAGGCGCCTTCAGCGGAATCCGGAAAGCTGCCTCGCTTCCCAGGGGTAAATTTGGTAAAGTTTGCGCATTGAAACGGACGACTTCGGTGCCCTTCGGCGCGGCACTCGGTTTTTTCGCGCTGGTCACCCTCGGGCCGCTTGCCGTCATGCTATTTTCGGTCTCACCCGGGAGCGTCGCCGCCGCGCTCTTGTCGCAGGGCAACGCGCAGGCGGCGGCGGTTTCTTTATCGGCATCGCTCGTTGCCGTTGGTTTTGCGACCGTTATCGGCGTGCCCGCGGCATACGAACTTTCGCGCTGGCGCGGGCGCGGACGCGCGAGCGTCCTCTTCGCTCTCGCGCTGCCGCTTGCGTTTCCACCGGTCGCGAGCGGCATTTTGCTGCTCAACGTCATCGGATCGCACGCACCGCTCGGAGCGTGGCTCGCTGCGCACGGAATTCCATTCGTGGATTCGTTTGCCGGTGTCGCGCTCGCGGAATTTTTCGTATCGGGATCGTTCGTCGTGCTAACTTCATGCGCCGCGTTTCGCGCGCTTGACCCCGTTTACGAAGAAAGCGCGGCGACCCTCGGCGCTACTTCGTTGCAACAATTTTTTCGGGTGGCTCTGCCCATGGCCGGCCCGAACGTGCTCGCCGGCATTCTTCTAGCTTGGCTGCGCGCCATCGGGGAGTATGGCGCCACCTCCGTCGTCGCCTACCATCCAACCTCACTGCCCGTCGCGCTCTACGTAACGCTCTCCGCGCAAGGCATCGGACCCGCGGTCGCGCTCAGTTATGGTTTCGTCGTCCTCGCGGCGTTGATCGTCGGCGTGCAATGGGCGCTGCGCCGTCACGTCGTATAGCCTACAGTCATGGCGATTATCGACCGGCTTCTAGCTCCCGATTCACCGTTTCAAAAGCGCTTCTTTTTTTTGGCGAAGCGCTTCGTTCCAGGAGAGCGTATCGACCAAGCGCTCGCGGTCGTCAAGGGGCTCAACGCGCAGGGCATGACGGCCACGTTGGACTTTTTAGGTGAAGACGTCTTCGAACGTGAAGCCGCAATCCACACGCGCGACACGTACCTCGCCATGCTCGACGCAATTCGAGCCTCAGGCGCCGACACTAACGTCTCCGTAAAACTCACCGCGATGGGACTCTTGATCGGCGATGACTTTGCCGCGGAAAATCTCACTTCGCTTCTCGACCACGCAAAACACAATCCGGACCCGTTTGTCCGGATCGATATGGAAGGCTCCGCAGTTACCGCAAAAACGCTCGAACTCTTCGAGCGCGTCTTCGCAACGCACACGAACGTGGGACCTGTTTTGCAGGCCTACCTTAAGCGAACTCCCGCCGACGTCGCGCGCATGATCGAGTTACAAGCGCGCGTGCGGCTGTGCAAGGGCGCCTACAACGAACCTGCCGAGATTGCCATCAAAGACATGCCGACCATCCGGCGCGAGTACTTGCGCATGGCCGAGCAACTTCTTTCCGAAGGCAACTATCCGGGTATCGCAACGCACGACGTGCGTTTGATCGAGGCGGTAAAGGCGTTCGTCAAGAGTAACGGGATCGCTCCCGATCGCTTTGAATTTCAAATGCTCTACAACATTCGGCCCGAAGCGCAGCGCAAGCTGGTCGCGGACGGCTACCGCGTGCGCATTTACATTCCGTTCGGCACCCACTGGGCCGGCTATTTTTACCGGAGAATCGCCGAACGCAAAGAGAACGCGTTCTTTGCGTTATCGGCCATGTTCACGCGATAGGTGCGCGCCGTCGTTCAGCGCGTCACGCGCGCCGAAGTGCGCGTCAATGGCGCGAGCGTCGGCAAGATCGGTGCCGGACTTTGCACGCTGCTCGGAGTCGGACTCGACGATGGGCCGGGCGACGCGGAAGCGATCGCCCAAAAACTTGCCGGCCTGCGCATCTTTTCCGATGACGCCGGTTTGATGAACCATTCGATCGGCGAGGCAGGCGGGGCGGTGCTTTTGATTTCGCAATTCACGCTGCACGGCGACGTTCGCCGCGGACGGCGCCCGTCGTTTATCACCGCTGCAAACGAGGATCTTGCGCGCCCGCTCTACGAACTGACCGGCAAACTCCTGGAAGAACTCGGCTTGCCGGTCGCCTACGGCGAATTCGGGGCATCGATGCAAGTTGAACTCACAAACGACGGCCCCGTCACCATTTTGATCGACAGCAAACGGACGTTCTAAGGCGCGTCGGGGATCTGCTCCACGCGCAGCATCGTAT
>JALZBM010000290.1 GCA_030947385.1 Vulcanimicrobiota bacterium | reverse complement strand
TCGAGCGCGCTCGCGCCCTACGCCGGACCGTGGAACGCGCGGCTGGCCGCGCACCTTTTGCGCCGCGCCGGTTTCGGCGGAACGCCCGACGACGTGAATCGAATCGCGCGCATGCGCGTGCATGACGCCGTCGAGTCGTTCATTCACTTTCCGGCCACAGCAAATTTGCCGCAACCCGCGGATGTCTTCGATCCCTATGCGCAAGGCTTGCTGCCCGCCGGCGCAATGGGCGGGAAGCGTGCGATGGATGCCGCCGGCGACATGAACCGGCGCTCCCGCCTCATGGAGATTCGTAAGCAATCACGCCAGTCGATCCTGGGCCTGCAAAAGTGGTGGCTGGATCGCATGATCGCAACGCCCGCACCGCTGCAAGAGAAGATGACGCTGTTTTTCCACGGGCATTTCACGACCGCCGCTATTCAGAAAGGCGTCTGGCCGTCGTATGTCTTCAATCAGAATCAGCTCTTCCGCCGCAGCGCCTTGGGAAATTTGCGCGACCTTACCGTAGCCGTTTCAAAAGATCCCGCGATGTTGCTCTACTTGGATAACGCGCGCAGCGCGCAGTCGCATCCGAACGAGAATTATGCACGCGAGCTGATGGAACTCTTCACGCTCGGCCACGGCAACTACAGCGAAGCCGATATTCGCGAATCTGCCCGCGCCTTTACGGGCTGGACGGTTAACCCGCGCACGGGCGAGTTCTTCGAAAACTCGCGCCTGCACGACAACGGCATCAAGCACTTCTTAGGACAATCGGGAAACCTCGGCGGCGAAGACATCGTCACCACGATCTTCCGCCAACCGGCCGCCTCAAAATTTTTCGCGTCAGAACTGCTTGGCTACTTCGTGTATGCCGATCCGGAGCCGGCGCTGGTGGACGCAGTCGCGGCCTCGCTGCGCAAACACGATTTCAATCTTGCCCCGGTGATGTCGCAACTGCTCGCAAGCAACGTCTTTTTTTCGGAACGGGCGTACCGCGCGCTCGTCAAATCGCCGGTCGAGTTTGTCGTCGGGTCCTATAAAGTCTTCGGTCTGCCCCAGACGGATCCGGCGGCGGAGCGGGCGCTCGTGCAAATGGGGCAAATTCTCTTCTACCCGCCCAACGTTGCGGGCTGGCCGGGCGGCGCGAACTGGCTGACGTCGCAGATGATGATCGCCCGCGAAAACTTCGCTACGGGGCTTGTAAACTCGCAGATGATGCAGTCGTCATCATCGTGGTTGACCAGCGTGCCGATGAGTGCCGGGAAGGCGAGCAAACAATTGATCGCAACGATTCTGCTGGGCGATGCCTCAGCAGCCGGGGAGGTACGCTTGCAAAGCTATCTCAACGGTGCGAATACATCCGCGCTCGGAACGCTTTCGGGCGAGAACTACGACGAACGTGTGCGCGGCGCGGCCTATCTGACGATGGCCATGCCGGCCTATCAACTCAATTAAAGGAAGCCGGATTATGCAAAGAACGCAATTTCTACTCGGCGCCGTTAGCGGATTGTCCGTCGTCGCGAGCGCGGATCATCTCTTTGCGCGCGCGCTTGCGCAATCGCCGCTGCCGGGGTTGCCCGGCGGAGCCGGCCGCGTTCTGGTCCTGGTCAATTTGCAAGGCGGCAACGACGGTTTGAATTGCGTCGTACCGCACGGCGATGCGCAGTACTACAGCTTGCGTCCCTCGCTCGGCATTCCCGCACGCGACGTTTTGCAGATCAACGAACGCGTGGGATTCAATCCGCAGATGAAGTCGCTCAAAAGCATGTACGACAAGGGTATGGTCGCCGTCATTCAAGGCGTCGGCTATCCCGATCCCGACCATTCGCACTTCCGTTCGACCGAAATTTGGCAGACGGCGGCGCCCGACAAATACGAGCACACCGGCTGGCTCGGCCGGTACCTCGACGACTCCGGCTTGCCCGCAAGCAATCTCTTCAACGGCATCGCCATCTCGCAAGTGCTGCCCGAAGCGCTGATCGCGCGCAAGACCGACGTGCCGTCGATTCCGCAGATCAACGGTTACGGACTCGTCAGCGACCGTAACAAAGATTCGCGTTCGGCGTTTTCATCGATCGTGGCCGATAAGCGGCTGCCGTTTAGCTCGCCCTATCTCTCTCACGTGCTCAAAATCGAAGATCACGCCCAAAAGGGATCGCAAGAGCTGCCGAAACTCATCGCCGGCTACAAGACGGATGCGGCCTACCCCGCAACGCCCATTGGACGCAGCCTTGCGCTCGCGGGTCAAATCGTGGGCAGCAACATCGGCACGCGCGTGCTGTACGTGCAGCACGGTTCGTTCGATACGCACGTCAATCAAAAAGGCACGCAAGACCGCCTGCTCGGCGAACTCTCCGATGCGCTCTCCGCGTTTTACACCGATCTTGCCGCGCACGGAAACGATAAGAACGTCCTGACGATGACCTTCTCCGAATTCGGCCGGCGTGCCGGCGAAAATGCGAGCCGCGGTACGGATCACGGTGAAGCGTCGCCGTTGTTCTTGGTGGGCGGCGGCGTCAAAGGTGGAATATACGGTACCTATCCCGATCTGGGCAAACTCAATATGGGCAACGTCGCGTTCAATACGGACTTCCGCAGCGTCTATGCCACCGTGCTGGAGCGCTGGTTTAGCAGGCCGTCGGCAGCCATTCTGGGTGGCGCGTTCCCGACGCTAACTGCAATCGGCTAAGGTAGGCAATCTACGGCGCGTTGCAGGCGCGTTGTGGAATTGTGCGTGAAGATAGTCCGGTGGCCGTGCCGGTGGTTCTTGAGGATG
>JALZBM010000018.1 GCA_030947385.1 Vulcanimicrobiota bacterium | reverse complement strand
CTCGTGGTGCTCGTGGCGTTCGCTGCGGACCGTTACGCGCAGCGCACGGGCGAAAACCAAACCGAACACGTCGTTTCGCTTGCACCGATCGAAGATGCGCACCGTTCGACCGGGTCCCTCATCCGCGCGTGGTTCGCGGAGCTGTGGACGGAAGTCTACACGCTGCTTCCGGGTTACGTGCTCATCGTGCTCATTCTGGGCGGTGTGCGCGCGTGGCTCTTTCCGCCGGGCCTTGCGATTCATGCTTCCGGTTTGGGTTCGGTCGCGCTGTTTGCCGCTATCGGGACGGGCTTCGTCATCCCCACGGCGGGCGAAATTCCGATCGTGCAGACGCTGATGCATGCAGGGATGGGCGCGGGCCCTGCGACGGCGTTGCTTATGACGTTGCCGGCGATCAGTATCCCTTCGCTCTTTATCGTGCGACGAGTCTTTCCATCCAAATTGTTGCTCATCGTTTTCGGTTGCGTGTTCGCGGTCGGGCTTATCGCAGGCCTAGCGGCAATGCTCTTGAGTTTGCGCGCCGCATGACCAAAGCAGACATCCTGCGGCTCACGCATCTCTCAAGTTGCGCGGGTTGAGCTTCCAAGATGGACGCCGGCGTCCTCGCGCAAGTCTTGCGCGTCCTTCCTCCGATCGACGATCCGAACGTTTTGGTCGGCACATCCACGGCGGACGACGCCGGCGTGTATCGCATGTCGGACGAGCTTGCGCTCGTGCAAACCGTCGACTTTTTCACACCGATCGTTGACGACCCGAGGCAGTTCGGCCGGATTGCTGCGGCAAACGCTCTGTCCGACGTTTATGCGATGGGTGCGCGCCCGGTGACGGCGCTCGCCATCGCCGCATTTCCCGAGAATCTCGACCCGGCAATTCTGGGCGAGATTCTCCTCGGTGGCGCGGAAAAAGCCATGGAAGCCGGCATCAGCATCATTGGTGGCCACACGGTGAAAGACGACGAACCGAAATATGGACTCTCGATTACGGGGGTCGTGCATCCGGATAAGATTTTTCGAAATGACGGTGGCCGCGCGGGCGACGCACTTATTCTTACGAAACCGCTGGGCACCGGTATTCTCACGACCGCGCGGCGTGCGGACGCAATCGTCCAGGAAGCGTTGCAAGAAGCGATCGATTCAATGGAGATGCTCAACCGGACGGCGAGTGAAGTGATGATTCTGTGCGGCGCTCGGGCGGCAACCGATATCAGCGGGTTTGGTTTTCTCGGCCATTTGCGCGAGATGACCGGCGGCCGGGTTGGTGCTGAAATCGATTCGAGCGCGGTGCCGATGCTCAAACGAGCGGTCGAACTCGCGAAGGACGGGTGCGTCCCCGGCGGCACGCGCACCAATCTTCAAAACGCGATCCAAAGCGGCGTACGCTTTGAGGGAGCGGTGTCTGAAGCGATGCAGCTCGTGCTTGCGGACGCGCAAACGTCCGGCGGCCTGCTGATTGCGATCGATCCGGAGCGCGCCGGCAAGCTGCTCGATGCCTTGCAAGCGCGCTCGATCCACGCCGCTCTCGTTGGGCATCTAAACGCAGAGCCGACGGTAACCGTCCGCTAGTCCGGAGGCAAAATGCAAGAGTTCGACCTCGTCGTGATCGGCACCGGGGCCGCCGGCAATACCGCCGCGTTACACTGTAAGAAACGCGGCTGGAGCGTCGCCATTGTGGATTCGAAACCGTTTGGCGGAACCTGTCAGTTGCGCGGTTGCGATCCGAAGAAAATTTTGGTCGGTGCAGCGCACGCCTTGGATGCGGCGCAAAAAATGCGGGCCTCCGGTGTGTTTGCGGGCGAACCGCGCATCGACTGGGCTAAACTGATGGCCTTCAAACGCACATTTACCGACCCGGTTCCCGCGCAGAGAGAGAAGTCATACTCCGATGCGGGCATCGTTCCGATGCACGGCAGAGCACGCTTTGTCGACGAACAGACGCTCGACGTTGGCGGCGAGCGAGTGAAGGCGCGCCGTATCTTGATCGCGACGGGTGCAAAAGCCGCGCATTTCGCGCCGGGTGACGACTTGCTGCTCGATAACGAAGCATTTTTGTCGCTAGAGCAGTTACCGCAGAAACTGCTTTTTGTCGGTGGCGGATTCATCTCGCTGGAATTCGCACACGTCGCCGTGCGCGCGGGTGCCAACGTGCAGATCATGGATTTTGCGCCGCGCATTTTGATGAACTTCGATGCCGAGGTGGTCGAACCGCTCGAACAAACGACGCGCGAACTTGGAATCGAACTGCACTTTAATGCGCGCGTTACAAAAATCGTTCGAGATAATGCAAAGATCACCGTGCTCGCGGAGGTGGACGGAAAAGAGCAGTCCTTTTCTGCCGATGCTGCCGTCCATGGAGCCGGTCGCGCGGCGGATCTGGACGATCTCGGTTTGGAAGCCGCGAACGTCGAGCGTACAAAGCGCGGCGTTAAAGTGAACGAGTTCTTTCAAAGTACGAGCAACCCGCATGTGTATTCCGCCGGAGATGCTGCGGACGGCGGCGGGTTGCAATTAACGCCCGTTGCCGGGACCGAGGGCGAGATCGTTGCGGCCAACATGGTCGATGGAAATACGAAGACGGCCGATTTTGCGGGGCTGGCGAGCATCGTCTACACGATTCCGCCGCTCGCGACCGCGGGCTTGACCGAAGAAGCGGCCCGCAAGCAAAATCTGGCGATCGATGTGGTACGGGGCGACATGTCGAGTTGGTACACGCTCAAGCGGCTCAATGAAAAGCGCGGGACCTACAAGGTCATCGTCGAGCAGAAATCGCGCAAGATTTTAGGCGCCACAATTTTTGGCCCACTCGCTGAGGAGCAGATAAACGTCCTCTCACTCGCGATCCGCCAGGGCCTGGATACAACAGCGATTACGGAGACGCTCTTCGCCTACCCTACCGGCGCGTCGGACTTGCAATCGATGTTCGAGTAGTAGGCTGGAGTAACGTTCGCGCCGAGCACGCATCGCGCGACGTTCGCTTATTTCACGTCCGCGCTCAACTGCACGACGCCCTTCTTGCCGGCCGCGCGCGCGGACACGGCGAATTGCCAATCGGTGGCATACTGCAAACGTAAGTGCGCCGTGTAGGTACCGTCGCCGTTGTCCTTCGCGACAACCGATGGCCCGCTCATTGACATCGAAGGCATCGTGGTGTTGATTCTGACCGTAGCGCCCTTGACGAGCGTCCCCGCGCCGTCTTTGAGCGTGACGTTCAAAGTGTTGATGCCTTTTCGCGGCGGATCTGAAACGAAAGCCGTGGTAATGGCAATATCTTGAGGACCTGCAACCGAAGAAGTTGTTTGGGACCCGTTACTTTTGGTACCGCAACCAGCAATGAGCAGAGCGGCAGCGATGAGGACGATGGTCTTTTTCATGGAGGGCCTTTTCTAGATGGAGAGATCGCCGGTGGCGTGACGCACGCCGGCTACTGCGTTGTCGTAGCGTACGATTGCGCTCAGGACATTTTCCCGGGCCTTGGCGTCCACGGCGAGCGCATCTTGGACTTCTAAGTTGATACCTTTTCCCGAGGTTTCCCGGAGTTGTGCAATATGAAGCTGTTCCCGGGAATCGGCAACTGAAGTCTGCGCGCTGCGCATATTGCGCGAAGCCGCTTGGAGTTCACGATACGCGTTGACGACATCGCGTTGCGCGTACAAGCATATTTCGTCATAGCGCGCCTGCGTCCGATGGACGTCCGCCAGCGCCTGCGAGATGCCTGCGGAACGCGTACCGCCGTCAATAATCGGCAGATTCGCTGTCACGCCGACCTGATAACCCGTTGAGCCCAGCCCCGGAGATGATGATCCGTTGTAAGTCTGTGCCGTTGCCGTCACGGTCGGAGCATACGCCGAACGCGCCGCCGCAACACGCGTACGGGCGGCATCGAGTTGCCGGCGCGCTGCCAAAATTGCCGGTCGAAGATCCAGCAACCGTTTTAAAGCCGCCTCCTGCCCGAGATCGAATTGTTCTACCACGAGCGTATCGTTCAACCGGACCTGCGAATCGATTGTGTAATCGAGCGCGGCTTTGAGGTCGTTCAGAGCCTGATCGCGCTGTGAAGCGGCGTCCTCAAGATCTTGTTGCGCTCCCGCCAATGCGGCACGATCGCGAGCCAGAAGGTAATGCGGGCTCTTGCCCGCGCTCACGCGCAGTTGCGTCACGCGCAAATGGCTTTGCTGCGCCTGTACGCCGATCGTTCGCGCGCTCCTAAGCGCATCCGCAAGTGCGGCGCGATGATAGATTTGAATGACTGCGAACGCCGCATCATTGCGCGCCTCGCCCACCGATATTTCGCTGCCTGCGCCGGCGATTCTCGCTGCCGATGCTAAAAGCCATTGATTTAATGCGATAATTGGGACCGAAGCGTTGGCGGAGAAGTATGTTTGTCGCGCGACCGGCATGCCCAATTGCGGTAAATCGGCTTTCAGTGTCGTTCCCGAGATTCCGACTTGCGGAAGCACCTGGGCCCGTGCGCTTACGGCCTGTGCGCGCGCCGTTTCCGCGTCGGCCTGCCAGAGACGAACGTCGAACCCGGCGTCGCGCGCACGCGCGACGGCCTGATTCAATGTCAATTCTCCGTTGTAGGTAAGAGGGTCGGCGAGTGCGGTAGTGTTGAGCAATGCCGCCGATGCGACGCACAGTATCAGCGTCTTACGCATTGAGCGCCTCCGATTTGAGGGCGCGGCGCGCGTTCCAGCGGTCAGCGAGTTCGCCGAACGTATCGTGCAACACGGGCACGACGAACAAGGTAAGGACCGTAGAAACCGTCAGACCGCCGATGATGACAGTCGCCAGCGGCGAGTATGCGTCGATGCCGGTTTTTGGAAAGAATGCGACGGGAATTAAGACCACCAGGCTTACGATGGTCGTCATTAGGATCGGACGAAGACGAACCGGCCCCGCGGCCAGGATCGCCTCGCGCCGGGAAAGGCCCTCCGCGCGTTTTCGGATGATAAGATCGAGCAGCAAGATGGCATTGCTGACCGCCATGCCGTTCGCCACCACGATCCCTAAGATGGACACTGTCGAGAGGCTTTGGTGCGCAAGAAGCAGGCCGCCAAAAACGCCCAGAAGTTCGAGCGGGACCGCCAGCAGCATGACGAGCGGCTGCGTAAAACTGCGAAACTGCGCGAGCAACAACAGAAAGACGAATACGATCGCGATTTTCATCGCGCCGAGAAGCCGGTCGAAACTCTGCATCATTTCGGTCATGTCCCCGCGCATCGCAAAGGTGTAGCCGACCGGAAAAGTGACACGCGCCATCGCGCGATTCATGACGTCCATGTCGAGCGCCATCTCGCCCCGCGATCCCTTACGGTAGTATCCGAGCACGGAGACGCTGCGATTCAATCCGTCGTGCTCGATGAGCGTCGGTCCGACGCCGCGTTCAACCGTCGCAAGAGACGACAGCGGCACGCTCCGTCCGTTCTTGCCCGTAATTTGAACTTGGCGAAGGTCCCCCGAAGTCGCACGGTCGTTTTGAGCATATCGTACGAGAATGGTCGAATGCCGCACGTTGTCGGGATTGAAGAATTCGCTCGTCAGACCACCGTGCGATGCGTAATAGGCCTGATTCTGCACGTCTTGCGGCGCAAGCCCGAGTTGCGCCGCTCGTGTCCGATCGACGATGATGCGATCTTCGGGCTGTTGCATGCTCCATGAGGTCGACACTTGCACGAGTCCCGGGACCCCGCGCGCAATATCGGCAACTTGCCGGCCGAGGTTTTGCAGCACGTTTAAGTCGGGACCGGTGATGAGCAGTTCCACGGGTGCTGCGTTGCTCGCCATGACATCGGCACCCATCTCCTTGAGCGCGACACGGCGCAGCCCCGGAATGGCGCTCGTGGTCTGCACGTAGACATCGTCCATGACTTGCCAGATGCTGCGCCGGCGTTCTTCCTTCGGTTTGAACGTGATGAGATAGGATGCCGCATTGGGGCCGTTCATGGCTTGGCCCGTGAAGTATCCTCCGCCGGCCGACTCGCCGATTTCACCGGAGATCTTTTCGACCTCGGGTTGCGCCAACAAGATTTTTTCAAAACGGCGCGCCTTCTCCGACGTACCGGCAAACGATGTCCCCGCAGCGGTCTCGAAATATGCAAAGCCTTGGCCGGTGTCCGCGAGCGGCATCATCTCGCTGCCGATGAACGGCAGCAATTGCAATCCAACGTAGGTTGCGATGACGGCAACGCCAAGGACGAGTCCTCGATTGCGCAGGCTCCACGACAGGCCGCGCTTATAGCCGTCTTCGACTCGGCTCAAAAAACGCCGTGCGGGAGTCAATGCGCGCGTTACCACGTCGTCGATCTTCGTACGCCATGGACCGCGCGGGTCGGCCTCGCCCTTGAACAGCCATGCCGCGAGAAGCGGCGTCAACGTGAGGGAGACGGCCAATGATGCGACGAGTGCAAAGACGATGGGCCACACCAAACCGACGAACATGATTTGCGTGATGCCGCCGCTGATCAAGAGCGGCATCACGGCCACGACCATGACTCCCGTGGCGGCCGCAATCGGTAGGATGACTTCCATCGTTCCGTCAACCGCGGCCCGCGCAGGGCTTTTGCCGTTAGCGATTTGTCGATGTACGGCGTGGATGACGACGATGGAATCGTCAACGAGCCGGCCGATCGCGAGAAGCAGACCGATCAGCGTCGAACTGTTGATGGAAAAGTGCATCGGACCGAACGACAAGATCGCCAGAGCCAAGCAGGTCGGAATGGAGGTCATCACGATCATGGTCGCGCTGACGTCTTCGAGGAACACGAGCAGAACGAGGCCGGCGAGTACGACCGATATCACCAATTCCTCGAACATGTTCGAGGTCAGTGCGCCGACGAAGCGCGCATTGTCGTATGCGGGTACGAACGTTAGTCCCGGATGGCTGTGCTCTATTTGCGCAAGCCGTTCGTTGACGGCGGCAATGACTTTGGGAGAGCTGGCATCGGGCTCTTCGATGATGGAGAGTTCGACGCCGTCTTGAGCATTGAAGCGGTAAGCACCGCGTTGTTCCGCCGCGGCGTCTTGCACGGTCGCGACGTTCCGCAGATAGACCGTTTTGTCGCCGGCCGTTGAAACCGGATAGTCGAGCAAGTCGTTCGCAACCTGGACGCGTTGGTCGCCGCGAACGAGTGTTTCTCGCGAACCACCCGTAATCGTGCCGCCCGACGCGCTTGCGTTCTGCTTATCCAACGCGTCGCGCACATCGAGTAACGATAGGCCGTCCGATGCAAGGGCGCCGCGGTCGGCAATGACCTGCAATTGTCGTTGCAGGCCGCCGAAGGGCAGAATTTGCTGCACGCCCGGAACGGTCTTGAGGTCACTCACGACATCATTGGCGACGAATTGGCGTAGCTGCACCGGATCCCACCTCGCACCCCGCACGGAAAGCTGGAGGACCGGTGTATTGAGGGGATCAACCGGGATGACGTAAGACGGCTTGAGGTTCGCTCGATCGTACGGCAGATCGCCTTCGGACTGCTTGACGAGCTGCTGCACGTCGACAAGCGCGCGTTGCATATCCGCCCCGTATTGAAATTGAAGCGTCACGATCGAGAGATCGCGCTGCGAAATCGATCGTATGAATCGAACGCCTTTAAGGTCGGTCATGCGCTGCTCGATCGGCTTGGAGAAGTACGTCTCGACCTCGCGCGGCGCATAGCCCGGGGTCATCGTGATCACCGAAATGAGCGGACTCTGCACGTACGGCATCATGCGTGTCGGCAGAAAGAACAGCGCCGCAGCGATCGCGCCCAGAACCAGCGCGGTATAGAGCGCGATGACCGCGTAGGGATTGCGCAGCGACCATGAGGCGATGGTGCGGTCGTTGCTCACGCGTGTCGCTCGGCGATCGGTTGACCTTCTTCGAGCGTGCTTGCGCCGTCCGTTACGACACGCGCATCGTGTGGAAGCGGTCCCTTGACGAACGCCGTCGTACCGTCATCGGAAAGAACCTGAACGTGCACGCGGTGCGCGGTGCCCGAGTTGTCGATCCATACCGCCGCATCTGAACCGCCGCCGACGATGGCAACGGAAGGAACCGCAAGCGCGCCGGCTGTGGAAACCTCGCGAGCGTGCAGCCTCACGCGCACGTAACCACCGGGCGGTATGTCGGATCCCACGCCGGGAACGATTGCTTCAACCGCTGCCGTATGTGTTGTCGGATCGGCCGCCGGCGATAGCGAAGACACGCGCCCGCGCAGCACCTTGCCGCTCGAGAGGCGAGCTTCCATCGGCGTACCGATCGTGATTCCGGAGAGGTCTTCTTGCGCGA
This sequence comes from Vulcanimicrobiota bacterium, assembly GCA_030947385.1. Taxonomy (GTDB): domain Bacteria; phylum Vulcanimicrobiota; class Vulcanimicrobiia; order Vulcanimicrobiales; family Vulcanimicrobiaceae; genus JACRUB01. The sequence continues at coordinate 9,708 of JALZBM010000018.1, read as the reverse complement.
CGTTGGCTTGGATGCGCAGACGATTGATGACCGCAATGCGCAAAATCGGTGTTCCGGCCTGCACGTACACGCCCGGATCCACAAGGCGTCTAACAACGACGGCATCGTTGGGAGAAATCACCGTGCGATAGGCCGCCATCGTGCCGGCGCCAGCGGCGGCGCTTGCCGCTTGGTCGGCTAGTGCTTGGGCGGCTTGCGCTTGTTGCTGGGTCATGGCGATTGTTGCACTGGCGTCCAAGGTGCGAGACTGGGCGGCCTGCACTTGTTGCTGAAGCGAGGCGACATGCTCAACGGCTCCCTGGTAGGCAGAAGTTGCAGCGGCAGCCTGCGCCCGTTCATCCTGTAATTCTTGTTGCGAAACGGCACCTTGACTATACAAGATTTGCTCGCGATTGATTTCGTCGTTCCAATACCTGAGTTGCTGCGATTTTGCATGCTGTTCCGCAAAGGCCGCCGCTAGGTCCGTTCGCGACGATGCCGCTTCATTTTGCGCGATCGAGAGCGCAGCCGGTGCGTGATGGTGCGCCTGGATCTCGGCAGCGCGGGCAGTTGCGGCTTGGGCTTGTGCGTTTGCATAAGCGGCCTGCGCCTGGTTTCCTAATTCCGGCGCATCCAGCGTGGCAAGCACCTGACCGGCACCGACGTGATCGCCCGCGTACAAATTGAAATTTTGAAGAATTCCGGGCGCGCGCGTCACGATGTCTTGCGTAAGATACGGCTGCACCGCTCCGGGAGCGAAGACATCCGTGCTGTTCCGGCCGCTGCGAAGCGCAGTCAACGTTACGGGTGTCGCTCCGGTTCCTTTCATGTTCGACATGCTCGACATGTCCGTTGCCGGCGCGGTATAACGGTTTTGGAGGATTGCGAGAACGAGTATGATGAGTCCGGCAGCCACGAAGAGTCCGGCCACTTTTGGACTGCGATCGCGCCGTAATACGAAGACTCCGATCAACATCAAGGCTATCAACGCGAAGAGAGCGTTTCGCCAGGCATCAGGATTTCCCGAAGAAGTCGATGAGCTGCCGCTCATCCCGGCCATCCCGCTCATACTGCTGCCGTGCGTGTCGGGACCCATACCTGATCCGCCTGCGTTCGATTTTTCCATCACCGCGAAACGAAACGTGGCAGACCCGTGCAACGCACCGCTAAACCGAATGACGACCGCCCATGATGCGGCCATACCCAGCGCCGCGTCAAAAACGTACTCACCCCGCGCGGTCCCGGCGCGCGTCACGCCGGCCGGTCCACTCATGCCCATCGACGTCATGTTCGTTTGAAAACGCACCGTCGTATGTGACAGCATATCCGCGGACGCGCCGCTTACATGTATCGTTCCATGCACCGTTCCGGCCGCCGGTGGATCGGGACTCAACGTGAGCATGACTTGCGCCGTTCCGACTCGCTCGACCATCGGCGAGGCCGACGCGGGGAGCGGAATGTCTGCCAAGCTTATTAGCAGTAGCGCCCAAAAAAATACGGCTAGGCGTTTCAAACGGACATTCCTTTGACGGTACAAGCATAATAGTTCGTTGCGGAAATAATGGCTGGCATGAGGCTCAAGACGGTAATGGTAACAAGCGCACCAACGCCCACGATCCGCCGTCCAACCGCGCCGGTTTCCGCTGCGCGCTCTTCTAAAAGGCGCACGACGCGCTGCTTGAGCGCGGTCGAATCTTCGGCGAGAGCCGCGACTCCGCGGAAGTTCGTACGCGCACCGGCAACTGACAAAATCGCCGCCGCAAGTTGGTGTGGTTCGATCGCTCGAACCGCGTGTTCGTCGGCAGCGAACTCGCGCGCCGAGTTGTAGATCGCGGTCAAATCATTTACGGGCAAAGGAAACAGATCCGCAAAGAAACTCAGCGCCGCTGCGAACAGGAGATCCCCGCGCAGCGCATGCGCGCATTCGTGGCGCAAGGCGGCTTCGAGTTGTGCATCATCGAGCCGTTCAACCGTGCCCTGCGAAAGCAGTACGACCGGGCGCAGAGGTTGAGCCAAGGCGCAGAAAGGTTCGCAGGACGGTATGATGCGGATGCTGACACCGATTTTTTTTGCTACAAGTGAAATCCGGTCGCACGGCGCTTGCGAACGTTGGATGAGACTTCGCACCTGGGCGTACCGTTGATAGGCAACTGCGCTCGCGCGAATGAACGCCAAAATCGCGAGAATCAGAATGCTTGCAAAGAATATGCGTCCCCATAGGAAGTGCAGGCATCCCGACGAGTAGGCTCCGCCGAGATCCACGATTGCAAGGAGGAAGAAGACTGCGCCGGGTGTCGTCGAGGCGATGGCCGCAAGGGGTGCCTGCCATGCTGCATCGTTGTCCATCCGACGGATGAACGGGGCCACCATCCGAATCGCGAGCCATGCGGCAAGCGGAATAATCACAAGGCTGCACATCGAAAAAATGAGCGTGTTCGACGCAACGCACGTCTTCAGATAGAAAACCAGATCAGACATGACGCTGCTTTGCCTTCTTTTCCGCGAGCAGGCGTTCCAACTCCGCGACGTCTGCGTCGCCCTCGAGTTGGTCAATGATGTGCGCCAAGAGCGGGTTTCGATAATTTCGCATTAACGGACCGAGAAGATCACCGACGACGCTCTCTTCAAACGCCTTCCGAGTCTGGACGGATTTGAATTCATTCGCTCGGCCGGCCGACCGCTTTTGAAGATGCCCTTTTTCGGCCAAATTGGTCATAATCGTTTTGATCGTAGAGTACGCGAGTTCGTGTTTGGGTTTCTGAAAGCGCTCGTGGATATCGGAAATCGCGACCCAGCCATCTTGTGCCCAGATCGCTTCCATGACCTTGGTCTCGAGCGGTCCGAGTGCGAGCCCGGAGCCTTTTCCGTCCAGCCGGAACGTTCTACGCATGTGCTAATGAAGTTAGCACTTCGGCTTCGCCCGGTCAAGACACAACGCGCACGATCTCGTGGGCCGCTTCGATTACGGCTGGATGGCGAGTCGTCAAGGCCGTTGTAACCACTGTCGTGATGCCGGCGTACTCCCAGAACCCGTAGCACACCCAGAGGGAGCAGTAGTAGGACCACCACTGGATCCCGCTCCAGGCCTTCTTGGCGTAGATTTCGCGCGCCCAACGTTGGGTTACCTTACGATCGCGCACGATGACTTCTGTTGGCACAAGCCCTAACTCTTGAAGTCCGGCTACGTCGTTCATATTGAATAGAGCCAACCCGTTCGGTACATCATACTCCGCGAGCGCGTAGCGGTTGCCGTTGGCATGTACGAAAGTCTCGTCATCCCAATACGGAAAACGTCCGAAAGTTTCTGCGACGGCGCCGGCAGCGTGGGTGCTCGCGTAGAGCACTCTATAGAGGTCCGGATTGTCGATTCGGCCTGCTCCACCGTTCGGTACAAAAAGGGAGCCGCCGGGATCTCTCTCGGCGGCGGTGGGATCGCAAGGAAATGCGCGGTAGAGTTTCACGCGTACGCGCCTGCCTCAATTCCCATAAGCGCTTCGATCACCGGGGCGACCCCGCGCACCGCAAGCACATCGATCGGACGCGCGCCATTCAGTAACGGCTCTTGGCCGAACAACCACAGGACCGCATTTCTTGGACGCATTATCTGGAAGGCGCGGTTGAACACATCGTGAAGGTCGATGATGCGACTGGTCATCTCCGCGCTGATTGTGCCGCCGCTCTTCCAGCGTGTAATCATCGAGGGATTCACATCGAGCATTCTCGCGACGATATTTCCGCCGAATGCGTCGATGAGTCGCACTAATAGCGGATGAACGTCGCTGAGCGCGCCCGGGTTGTTGGGCGCCGCGATTTTGTCCAGAACGGGTACCCACTGGCTCATAGGGGTAGTCTAGCTCTCCCGCGTAATTTAGTCAACGAAAATCATTGACTTTTGAACCTTAAGGCCGGCATTCTGGCAGCTAGCCAAAGATTGCGGGTTGCCCCCGCCGCCGGGGTAATGCCGACGACCCTTGCCTTCGCTCCCTCCAGAGCGTATAGTGGTGCAAAGTGGTGTGCAGTGGTGACTGGGGGAGGCTATGCACGCGGAGTTACCGCGTTTTACGGGCTCGGTGGAGCACGCTCTTGATGACAAGGGCCGGCTTATCGTACCCGCACGCTTCCGCGAGCGTCTCGGGGCCGGCTTTGTTCTAACGATCGCCCAGCCGGACCCGTGTCTGGTCCTCTACCCGTCCGTAACTTGGGCCGAGTTTTGCAGCCGGCTCGAGGCCGCACCCCGCAAGGACGAGCAGTTCCGGCGTTTGGTCCGGCACCTGTTCGCGCATACCGAGGAGGTCGCGTGCGATGCTCAAGGACGTCTCGTGATTCCGAACGCGCTGCGCGCTTATGCCGGCATTAAGAAGGATGTCGTCTCCATCGGATCGCTCACCCGGGTGGAAGTTTGGGCGAAAGAGCGCCTGGCCAAGCATGCCGCACCCGAAGGCGAGGTCGCGGAATTCATGGCTGAATTGGGTCTCTATTAATGTGGGCGGAACTTTGTGAAGGCCCACGCTTCAGTGATGTTTGCTCCGGCGCTGGAGTTTTTGGCGATCCGCCCGGATGGGGTGTATGTGGATGCCACCTTTGGAGCGGGCGGCCACAGCCGTGGGATATTGGAGCGCCTGCAGACGGGCCGGCTCATTTCGTTGGACGCCGACCCTGCGGCACGAATCCATTTACCGGACCATCCCGCCTTCACGTTTATTCAGGCCAACTTTCGGCAGCTTCCGTCGGTTCTCGACGATTTGGGCATCCCGCAGATCGATGGGGTGCTCTTCGACTTGGGAGTTTCTTCTATGCAATTTGACCAGGCCGAACGCGGATTTTCATTTCGCGAGACGGCGCCGCTCGACATGCGCATGAACCCGAACCAAGACCGCAGCGCATTCGACATACTTTCAACCGCTTCCGAATCGGAGCTGGCGGATATCTTTTACTACTACGGTCAGGAACGCGCGGCGCGCAAGATCGCCCGCGTGATCGTGCATCGCCGCGCTCAGGGCAAACTTCCCAGGACGACAACGGAGTTTGCCGGCCTGATCAGCGGCCTGATGCAGCGCAAAGGTACGCGCGAAAAAATCCATCCCGCAACCCGGGTTTTTCAAGCCCTGCGCATCGCCGTCAACGACGAACTCGATTCGCTCAAAGACGGATTGCATGGGGCAGTCGACCGCTTGCGTGGCGCAGGCCGCGTTGTCGTAATCAGCTTTCATTCCTTAGAAGATCGCATCGTCAAAACGACGTTTCGCGAAGACGAACGCGTGGACGTACTGACGCGCAAACCCCTGAGCCCGACCGAAGAAGAAATTGCCGCCAATCCGCGAGCGCGCAGCGCAAAATTGCGGGCCGCTCAAAAGAAAGCCAGTTAACACTGATGATCGCTCAACGCCAGCTTGACACGCAACCGCGCATCCGCAACGTGCGAACCGCCCGGGCGGCAACGCAGACACGGCGCAAGAAAACCACGCGGCAGCGGCACGCGTTTATGGGACGCTTCGTCTTCTGCTTAGGCGCGGTGGTTGTCTTGCTCATGGGGTACGTCATGTTAATGGCCAACCTCACAAGCCTCAACTATGCCGTCACCAGGGCGGAAAAGCAGCGCGTCGCGTTGCAGGATCAAACTGCCCGTCTGGACGACCGCATCGCCGCACTGCGCTCGCAGGAACGTCTCGCCGGCATCGCCGGAAGACTCGGCATGCGCGACGCCCAGCAATATGCCATCGTCCAACTGCCGCAGATCGCGCGGCCCGTGCAGGCCTCGCGATTGGCGGTCCTGTCGACACTAGGTGGCTGGTTGGCATCGCCGCGCTAATCCAAGCTGATGCATCAGCGTAAATTCTCGCGGACCGGACCGAAAAGGGCGAAGATCTTCTTTTATGCGATCTTCGTCATTTCGTTATTTCTGACGTGGCGTTTGTACGATCTCCAAGTGTTGCGCGGACCCGTCCTGGCAAAAGAGGCGCTCCTGCAGCGCTCCGATACGGTCGAGCTTTTTGCGCGCCGCGGCAGCATTTTGGATCGTGACGGAAACGTGCTCGTCCGCTCGCTTCCGTCGCAAAGCGTCTATGCGGTCCCGAGTCAGTTTGTTGATGCGGACGGCACGGCGCGCAAGCTTGCCGCCATCTTTGGTAAGCTCGATCCGGCCGTGATCCTCTCACTGCACGATAAGAGCATGCAGTTCGTGTGGATCGCGCGCAAGATCTCGCATGACACGGCCGAGCGCGTGCGTATCGCCAATCTCGAGGGCATCTACTTCAAACAAGAAGACACGGGCCGGCGCTACGATACGGTCGGCCACCTCGCATCCAACGTTTTAGGTTTTGTCGGCATCGACGAAAACGGGTTGGACGGCGTTGAATATGCATACGACTCACAACTGCGGGGCACGTCGGGACGGATGACGCTCGAAACCGACGAACTCGGACGCGCGATTCCGTTCGGCGATCAGCGCGTACTCAGCCCGGCTAAGCCCGGACTCGATCTTTCGCTTACGATCGACTCCTACTTGCAGTATCAAACGGAGCGCGCGCTTAGCGAACAAGTCCATACCTGGAACGCGCAGAGCGGAAGCGCGCTCGTCATGGATCCCACAACCGGCGAAGTGCTGGCGATTGCCAACGTTCCCGACTACGAACCCAACGAATTCAGTAAATTCTCCGACGATGCGCGCCGCAACCGCGCCGTCATGGATGCCTACGAGCCGGGTTCGACCTTCAAGCTCGTGACGGCCGCAGCGGCGCTTGAAAGCGGAAAGGTGACGACGCAGTCCACGTTTCCGTCGCGCGATTCGATGGAAGTGGGCGGGCGCGTCATTCACAATGCGGTCGACGGCGAAGCCGGTAAGGCCGGCAGCAGCGTGACGCTCGAGCAGATCATCGAATATTCGCTCAACGTCGGCGCCGCGCAAGTCGGCATGTCGATTGGATCGCATACGCTCTACGACATGATTCATGCAGCCGGCTTCGGCGAGCAAACCAAAGTAGGTTTGCCCGGAGAAAATCCCGGTATTCTGCCTGCACTCTGGACGTGGAGCGATTCGTCCTTACCGACCATCTCGTTCGGGCAAGGCATCTCCGTCACACCGATCGGCCTCGCGCGCTTTTATTGCGCGATCGCAAATGGCGGCGTATTGCTGCGTCCGCGCATTCTTTCATCCGTTACGGACGGCAACGGCAAGCTCGTCTATAAGTACGGTCCGCAAATCGAGCACCGCATCATGTCGCAAAAAACGGCCGCGACCCTACGCAAATTTCTGCGCACCGTCGTGGTTCATGGAACGGGAAATCCCAGCGCGCAAATTCCCGGATATACCACTGCGGGAAAAACCGGCACGGCCCAGTTGGTGGAGAACGGCCAGTACGCGCCGGGGCAGTACATCGCGTCGTTTATCGGCATGGTTCCCGCACAGCGCCCGCGTTACGTGATCTTGGTGAAGGTGACCCGGCCGCGCGGCGCAATCTACGGCAGCGTTGTCGCCGCACCTGCATTTGCCAAGATAGCGTCGGCCGCGATGCTGCATGCCGGAATCATGCCGGTCGGTCCGGCGCCTGAACGCTTGGTCAAACCGGGCCGGAAGAAGAAGTGAGCCGTATGGCTTCCTACGATGCCGGCGTGCGCCTCGACGATGTGCTGCTCGGTGCACCTTCACTTGTCACGGATTCTCGCGCCGTGCAACCCGGTAGTGTTTTTGTCGCACTGCGCGGGCTGCACACCGATGGTCACCGGTTCGTTGACGATGCCGTCGCGCGCGGCGCACGCGTGATCGTGCTGGAAACGCCGGCGGCATTACCCGACGGCGTGCGCGGCGTCGTCGTTGCAGATTCCGCACGCGCGCTTTCCGCGCTCGCAAGCATTTTTTACGGACATCCGGCGCAAGGGCTCGTCATGATCGGCATCACGGGCACGAACGGAAAAACGACGACGGCCCACATGGTTGACGCGATTTTAAACGAAGCCGGTTTACCCGCGGCCGCAGTCGGGACGTTAGGTGCGACGTTCGGTACGCAGCACTGGCCGTTAAAGAACACGACGCCCCTCGCCCACGATCTTCATGAAATGCTTGCGGTTCTACGCGATGCCGGCGCGAAAGCCGTCGCGATGGAAGTTAGTTCGCACGCACTGGCGTTGCAACGCGTCGCCGACGTGCGCTTTCGGGTTTCGGCGCTGACCAATATCACCCGCGATCATCTCGACTTTCACGAAACGTTCGATGCCTATTGGAGTGCGAAACGGTCGCTGTTCGAGCGATCCGACGCGGCGGTACTCAACGCGGACGATCCGCTCGGAGCGCGATGGGCAAAAGAATTTCAGATCCCGGTTCTCACCTACTCGATGAGCGGGCCGGCCGATATCATCGCCTCGCACATTGGGCTACGCGCCGACGGAAGTGCGTTCGTGGTAGGCGAAACGACGTACACCTTGCCGATACCCGGACGCTTCAACATCGCAAATGCACTGGCGGCAATCGGGATTGCGCGAACGCTTGGAATCGAGGAGGCGGCCTGCCGCCGCGGTCTGAGCACGCTCAAGCAAGTTCCCGGCCGGATGGAAATCATCGCCGGCGCCGGCATCGCCGTCGTCGTCGACTATGCGCACACGCCGGATGCGTTGCGAAACGCATTGCGCACGCTGCGCGAAACAACGGCGGGAAAACTGTACGTGGTCTTTGGAGCGGGCGGCGACCGCGATCGCGGCAAGCGCCCGCAAATGGGAAGAGTCGCAGCAGAACTTGCCGACAGCGTCATCGTCACGTCGGATAATCCGCGCACGGAAGACCCGGGCGAAATCGCCGCTGACATTCTGGCCGGTACCGGAACGGGCCGCCACCAACTGATTTTGGACCGGCAAGAGGCAATCGTGCGCGCAATTCACGACGCCCTTCCGGGTGATGTCGTGTTGATTGCGGGAAAGGGACACGAGCCGTATCAAATTATCGGCGAACGCGTTTTGAATTTCGACGATCGCGCCGTCGCGCGCGAAGCGTTGCGGAGCCGTACATGATTCTGACATTTGAAGAAGCGGCGAACGCCATGCGTGCGAAAATCGAGCATTACGATCATGCACCGCGCATCGTGACGGTCTCGACCGACACGCGAACGATTACGACGGGACAGACCTACCTCGCCCTGCGGGGCGAGCATTTTGACGGTCACGCCTATGTGGAACAAGCCGTACGCAAGGGAGCCGCGGCGCTGGTCGTTGAGGGCGCGCCGAGCGCGGCGCTCGATGTGGCAACGATGATCGTCGGCGATACGAAAGCCGCCTACATGTCGCTCGCGGCCGCCGCTCGTTCGAAATTTCACGGTCGCGTTATCGCGATCACGGGCAGCACGGGGAAGACGACGACCAAAGTGTTGCTCAATCAGCTTCTTGAAACGCAGTTCGGCAAGCACGCCCAGGCCTCACCCGCGAATGAGAACAATGAAATCGGCGTCAGCAAACTGCTACTCAACGTGTCGCCCGACGTGGCGGCGCTCGTCGTCGAAATGGGCGCGCGGCACTTCGGCGACATCGAAACGCTGGTCGACATCGCGCATCCCGAAGTCGGTATCCTCACCAACGTCGGCGAAGCGCATTTGGAGATCATGGGGTCTCGCGAACGCTTGGCGGAAACGAAGTGGGGCCTCTTTTCGCGCGGCGCGAGGGCGGTCCTCAACGTGCGCGATACGGTGTCTTTCGCGCGTGCGACGCGGCTGGAAGCGGCGCCACGCTGGTTCGGCGTAGGCGCCCCGA